>JBLNAO010000089.1:0-9302 GCA_050259395.1 Chloroflexota bacterium | reverse complement strand
CCCCGGCTGTAGCTTGTCCTGGTCGACCATTGTGACCATTCAGTCATCACCTTGTCTATAAAATACTGGTATTCGGTGAGGTCCTTGTTCAGGTATGCCGGCACTACAATATCAAAATTTATCACATTGTCGCCTCTGGCGAATACTACATCAGACATGTCAAACACAGTGCCTTCCTCGTTCCTGATATTTTTCACGAGCAGATCTGTTTCAGGCGACATCGAGGAAGCTTTTTCACAATCGATCCCGAAAAGATTGTTTGAGCCATCAACAACCCATATCTTTCCATCATCGGAATATACTGAAACAACATCATCAAACAGTTTCAGCAGACAAAGGTCCTTTTTCCTTACGCGCTCGTGCGTCTCCGGATAGATCCACCTGTTTCCCGAAGTAATCAAAGGCACGTTTGAAACAGGGTATTTGTATTCAGCGTTCTCTGACACAAATGCGGATTTATAAGGAACAAATCCCGCGGCAGCTTTATCAAAGACATTGACTGAAGTTTCAGTAAACAGGAAAACGGTATCATTAATGTAATCAACCAGGCACCTCTGCGAAAACCCCGTTCCGATAACATAACTCTCGTAATTTATAGTCCCATCGGATTCAATGACTTTCCAGGCTTTGTTGTCTCCTCCGAGCCATATAGCATCCTGCATGCCTACGGTAACCGAATATACCGGATCACTGAATGACCTATCGGGTATCGCAACCTTCCATTTTCCACCAGAGAATTCTGCAATGAACCAGCCGTCGGAAGTTGCAACAGTATACTTTCCGGACTCCGGCTTCCAGGTAATATAGTTGATATATCGTTCCGGGGCAATAAGCGTTCCTTTATGGTCTGCTATTACATAAAGCCCCCTGTTGGTTGCTGCCAGAATACCGTTTTCCGTTGGCACGAGTTGCCTGCATTTTTCATTTATCCCATCGATCTTCCTGTAAACATAGTCTATTGACTTGAGCTGTTTCACTTTCTCGGTTCTGAACTTCGCAACGGGTACATTCCTTATCGTGACAGGACCTGCTGCTGTTTGTGTTGTCGTTGCTGCCACATCGCTGTTTTCATCAGGGATGGTTGCTTTTCTGCCGAATATCCTGTTCAGAATTCCCTTACGCGTGTTTTCCGGTTTGGCGGCTGCCACAAGCGGAGTTGTTATTTCTTTAACAGCCTCTCCGCTAATGGCCGTATTTTCAACTTTATTCCTCCTGAGCACCTCAACTTCCCTATAGTTCATCTCATTGGCCAACCAGAAGACGCCCTCACTGGTGGCAGCATAAAGTTCATTCTTGTAACTGAGCGATGCCGAAAGATTGCCTTTAAGACCGGGGAAAATACCATAATTCCCGACAGGAAGCCTGAGATCGGCCCTCGTGAGTCCAAAAGGATGTGACAGCCACATTCCACCTGCAACATCGCATCCAAGACCGAATATCTCATCATCGGGCAAGCCATTCTGATTGTTAATTAAGAATCTGACCTTGCCGGTGTTTTTTCCGACAACTACAGCTCCTCCACCCAATGTCGAGAAAGCATAAAGGCTGTCGCCCATTGTAATGCCTTCTGAGAGTACATTTGCTGAAATATAATCGTCATCATTAAGAGTGTAGTTATAGTATTTGATGCCATCGAAAAGAGATAATTTCCCATTGTTGAAGCCCAACACAACTCTCTCCCTGTCGTATGGAAGAGAGAAAAGGATGTCGGTTTTTTTGGTGAGATAGCCAGTCACTATCGGGAAAAGGGAATCAGCATCAACCCTGTGCAGGCCTTTTTCTGCAACATTCACAAAAATATTCCCGCCTTTGAGGAAGGTGCCTGTAAACGGATATCCTTCATCTGAAATAAAACGCTTGTACATAGCGTTTCTCTTGATATTATAACAGCTTACTGAACGGTCACCGAAAAAAACAGCGAGGGAATCATTGAAGGTGATCCTGGTTATCATCCCGAGGTCCGCCGAATCACCCGACAGCGAAATGTAGCGGTAAATCCCTTTCCGGTCCTTCTGCATGTACCCATAGTTATTTTCACCTCCGATGTAAATACGCTGTTCGTATGGGTTTGATCGCATTGCATAAGGAGTGACCGGGAGCCGGACGGGTGTCCAGTCTTCGCCATCAAATGTCAGAATGCCCTTGCGATTGGCGAACAGCATTACCTTATCGCTGTCCTGGCAGATTGCCCAGTTCTGGTTCTCTATATCCCTGTTTTCCCGGAAATGTGTCAGCAATGGTGATCCGTCCTGCCCATGGGCAGATACAAACAACAGCAACAATGAGATACATGCAAACAACTTTCTCATTTCCCCGAACCAGGTTTAAACCTGTTCCTATAAATATATATCTTTTTTTATAACCGTGCTAAACAAAAAGGTTCAGGATCATCACACCTATCAGTCCCATCAGGCCTATTGAAGTCTCCATTACGCACCATGACCTTAGTGTGTCTTTTATGCTCAGGTTGAAGTACTCCTTGAAAAGCCAGAAGCCGCCGTCGTTAACATGACCGAACATGAGACTGCCTGATCCAATGGCAAGTACCATCAACTCGGGGTTGACAGAACCATTCGTGACGAGAGGCAGAATAATTCCGGCTGTGGTAATACCAGCAACTGTTGCGGAGCCCACGCAGAACCGGAGGATTGTGGCAATAAGCCAGCCGAGGAACAAGGGGTTGATCGTGGTGCCGCTAAGCAAGCTGCCAATATAGTCGCTCACCCCTGCATCGACGAGCACCTGTTTTAACGCGCCTGCCCCTGCTATGAGCAGCATGATCATTGTTATGCTTGTTACTGAATGAGCGAGAGAATTCATGATGTCGGGCATTTTCCTTCCTCTCGCTATACCAAGTGTGTAGATGGCAAAAAGCACCGAAAGCAGCATTGCGAAAGCAGGATTTCCTATCCAGCCAAGTATTTTCCTGACGGGATTGTCTGCAGGAAGAAAGAATCCTGAAATTGTTGCAATGCTGATCAGTATTACAGGAAGCAGAGCTGAAAAGAAGCTTGTCCAGAAACCGGGCATTTCATCATCAGTAAGGACTTTAGGGCTGACAAATTCCTTGAGCGGTTTGGCATCAATCCGGCTCAGTGCCTTCGACAAAATCGGTCCGGAAACAAATATTGCAGGAAAAGCCACGATTATACCGTATACAAGTGTTTTTCCAAGATCAGCTCCAAAAAGATTCGTGATTGCTGTCGGCGCAGGGTGCGGCGGCAGATAGCCATGCGTCACTGACAGGGATGCAAGCATCGGGAGACCGACATATAAAAGTGGAAGCCCTGTTGCAGCAGCTACGGTGAAAACAAGGGGAATCATAATGAAGAAGCCCACATCGTAAAATAGTGATACACCCACGATGAAACCTGTCAGCATCAACGACAGCTGGATATGCTTCAACCCGAAAGCGGCAACCATTTTTGTCGTTATCCGCTGGGCGGCCCCACTTTCGGAGACAAGCTTTCCAAGCATAGAACCAAGTCCGAGGATCAGGACCAGGAAACCCATGGTGTTCCCGATGCCGTTCTCGATCGACAATATGGCCTTGTCAAGAGTCATGCCTTCGGCAAGAGCCACAGAAAGAGATACGATGATGAATGCAAGGAATGAATTGATCTTGAAGACAAGTATCAGGACGAGCAGCAGGGCTATTCCGAGGATGACTATGAAGAGTGGCATATTTCAGAGTTTCAAGTTTCAGGTTTCAGGATTTTAGCTTCTTCCATCCAGTCCGGGTTCGGGCTTAAGCGGGAATCTGACTGGTTTGTTATCACGGCTGGAGCGGTATATAGCCGTGAAAAGCTCAACCGTCTTTCTTCCCGATTCGCCATTGGAAAGAGGCTCCCTGCCTTCCGCCAGGGCATTGAGGAAATCCTCTATCTGGTACTGCATATACGCAATGGTCGGATCACAGCTGTTGAAGGTGTCGGTATCTTCCTTAACCCATTGTTTCAGCATTCCCTCTTCGCCGGGAATAGTCCAGATATCATTGTATGGAGGCTCAGCCATGCCGGTCTTTCCTGCGATGAACATTGCACCTCCGTCGGTCTGAACACCTGCAGAAGCTCCGTTATCGCCATGGACATGAACTTTTGTAAACAATCCGGGTTTCTGTGAATTGCTTACAAGAATGTTTCCAATGGCGCCGCTTTTGAACTTAACGATCGCTACTGCAGTATCCTCCACTTCAATATATGGATGGTTAAGGTTTTTCCATAGTCCGTACACTTCATCCACATCCCCCATTAACCAGAGAAGGATATCCAGCTGGTGAGGAGACTGGTTCACCAGCACACCGCCGCCTTCATTCTTCCACGAACCTCTCCAGGGATCTGAATCATAATAGGCCTTGTCGCGCCAACCCAGCATGGTTACGGTTGCGAGGGCAGGTCTGCCAAGCTTTCCTTTATCAATTGCGTCCTTTATCCTTTTAACCGGCTCGAGCCACCGGCGCTGGCTGATGACACCAAGCTTCACATTATTTTCTTTGCACATCCTGATCATCTCATCACAATCTTTCAGGTCTGAGGCAAGAGGCTTTTCGACAAGCACATTGGCGCCTGCCTTTGCTGCTTCGATCACCGGCTGAAGGTGAAAAGGATGCCAGTTGCAGACAATCACCAGGTCTGTATTGTTTTCCTTAACCATCGAGCCGACAGAGGGATATGCCCTGGTATTATAGGCGGCCGCAAACTCTTCAGCCTTTGAATGGGTTCTGTTCCATATACCTGCCAGGCGGGCATTGGGTATGTTCTTTATAGCTTTCGCATGAAGATGAGCCACCCTGCTGGTGCCTGCTATTGAGATGTTGAAGGTTCTTGAGTACATTGGTTTCAGGATTTCTTTGCGTCCTCCGCGAACGGAGCTTTAATGAGTCGGTTAAAAAATTTCGTATTTAAGGTACAAGTATTACTTTATTCAAACCTTTCTCTTTATTATACAGTCTCTCAAACCAACCGGCTCCTTCCGAAAGAGGAACCACGGCAGAGATCTGGTCGTCGACGCTGATCTTTCCTGTCTTCAGCAGGTCGAGCACAACCTCGTATTCGCCGCATATAGCGCAGCTTCCCAGGATGTTAAGCTCGCTTGTCACAACTTTCTGAAGCGGAAATTCCACTGCCGGAGATGTATTTCCCACCAGAACTACCTTGCCCCCTTTCCTTGCAGAATCGATTGCCATATTAACTGTTTCGGTCCTTCCCACAGCTTCAAAGGAAATATCAGCCCCACGCCCTTTTGTAAATTCAGTGATCCTTGAAATAATGTTTGAATCATTCGGGAGGAATGTACGTGTTGCGCCTGACCTTTGAGCCATTTCAAGCTTAAGTGGATCGATGTCGAGTGCAATAATCTCCGATGTGCCTGAAACTTTAAGCAGCTTTATTATGAAAGTGCCTATCATTCCGGCTCCCGCAACAACACAATTATCACCTGTTCTTATACCTGCGATGTTTATTGAATGAAGAGCGACAGCAACAGCCTCAACCATTGCCGCCTGTTCAAATGACACGCCTTCAGGGATCCTGTAAAGAATATGCTGTGGTATTGTGATATATTCGGCAAAAGCGCCATGCCTGCGATAGGTTCCGGGTGAAACTCCCAGAACCTCCCTGTTATCACTGAGGTTATAATGTCCTCCGAGAGTATACCAGTCGTCCAGAGGGTACACTGTTGAATCGAACGTTACCCTGTCTCCAGGCTCCCAGTTCTTTACAGCTTTACCTTTTTTTTCTATAATTCCTGAGGCTTCATGACCCATAACTATCGGTGGAACGCGTCTCCCGGTACTTCCATCGAACCCATGAACATCTGACCCGCAGATTCCGCAGGCTTTGACTTTCACCAGGACTTCATTATCCATAATAACAGGTTCGGGAACGTCTTTGTAAACAAGTTTCATATACTGTTCCAGTACGAGAGCTTTCATAGGATCTGAGGTTGAGTTACAATAATACAAAAAAACAGGGATTGAATATCGAACAAGGCGATGAATATCGAACAAGGAACCGGGAATTTGGAATTTTGGTTTCGGACCTATTCAACAATCACAATGATTATATCCATCACATTGGTCATTGTAGGACCTGTTTTGATCTGTCCACCCGCCTTTTTGAAAAAGTGAAATGAATCGAACCCCGAAATGAATTCTTCAGGATCCAGACCCTTCGACCTGGCAGCCGTGTATGTTTCGCAATCGACAACGGCGCCTGCTGCATCTGTTGGTCCGTCATTGCCATCTGTGCCTCCCGAAAGTATTGTTATACCCGGATGATCTTTCAGGAATACCGATGTCAAAAGTGCAAGATGCTGGTTTCTTCCACCTTTCCCGGTTCCTGTCATTTTAACTGTCGTTTCACCACCAAAGAGAAGGCAGACCGGTTTGACTTCATTTTGATCTTCCCTGAACTGAAGTGCGGTTTCAAGAAGATAATCCGCCACAGAAACAACATCACCCTGGAGGCAGGAAGTGACTATCAAGGCGTTAATATTATATTCGAGAGCTTTCAGTCTTGCTGCTTCCAGGGCGGACCTGTTTGTTCCTATCAGAATATTATGTGTTTTCGAAAAGACCGGATCATTTTCATCAGGAGTCTCGGGGATGATACCCTTTGTTCCTTCTTCCAGGCGCCTGACAAGGGCACGCGGAATATCATCCAAAACATTATAGTTCTCCAACACTTCCATCGCCTGACAGAAAGTTGTAGAATCAGGTGCAGTAGGACCTGATGCGATAACATCCAGGGGATCACCCGGCACATCAGATAGTATCAGGCTTACAAGGGTTGCGGGAGATACTGCCCTGGCCAGCTGTCCTCCCTTAACATTAGAAAGATGTTTACGCACGGCGTTGATCTCGCTTATCGAAGCGCCGCAGTTTACAAGCAGCCTGCTGAGCTTCATCATGTCATCAGGGGATGAACCTTCAGGATAATCCGCCAGAAGGGCTGAACCTCCACCGGAGATAAGGCATATTACAAGATCATTTGCACCTGCAGAATCAGCGATCCTGAGTATTGATTGTGTCGCACGAAACCCATTCTTATCGGGGACCGGATGGCCCGCTTCCGTGACTTTAATATGCCTGAGCCTGCAGGAATGTCCGTATTTGACAATTATGTGACCACCGGAAATCCTTTTACCCAGGATCTTTTCAATTTCTGCAGCCATCAGCGCAGATGCCTTCCCTGCTCCGATAACATAAATATTATTGATCGATTTAAGAGAAAAAACTCTTTCTTCTATGAAAAGATGGTCATTTTCAATCTTAACCTTACCAGCAATGAGAACTGAAGGCAGGACGCTTGTGATCGCTGCGTAGAAGATTGATTCAGCTTTTTCCCTTGTATTCATTTTTAAATCACTTTCCCATAAGATGCTAAGATTGATCGCTTCCATGAGCCCTGGCGGCTTTTGGCGATATCTTCATCATCTTTACAGAATAAACATGGAAGTTATCCAGACACATGCAAAAACCGTTACACCCATTACAATCGTGGAGGTGGAATATACTTTCAGGTTGGTGGTTGGATCGACTCCTCCAAAATTCGAGATAACCCAGAAATAAGAATCATTTGCATGAGAGACAATCATTGAGCCTGCACCCATCGAGAGCATTGCAAGAAGTCGTCCGGATTCAGTGTCCAGTCCGAGCATTCCGGCCATTGGTGCAATAAATGAAGCTGTTGTTATGATTGCTACAGTCGATGAACCCTGTGCAGTCTTCATAATGGCAGCAATAATAAACGGAACAGCCAGGCCCAGCGATGTGCCGGAAAGGAACTTTCCCAGTGCCTCGCCCGTGCCGGTAGCCTTGATTACCATGCCAAACATGCCGCCGGCAGCAGTGATGATCAGTATCGGACCTGCTTTCTCAACAGCTTCTGTGAACAGTGAATTCATTGATGAGATCGATTTATCCTTCAAAAGAAGCAAAGCAAGGACAACACCAATTGCCAGTGCAAAAACAGGTTCTCCCGGAAAGTAAAAAAGTTTGTACGCGAATCCTGTTCCATCCTTATCCACCAATCCCAATAATGATTTGATTGTTATAAGAAGCAAAGGGACAACTATAGGAAGAAAAGACATTAACGGTGCAGGCGTAGATACGGATATCTGTTCCGTTGATTTAGAGCCGGGTCTGAGACCCATCTTTGCATCTAATGGATCAATATCAGGTGCCGGAGGATAATTTTTCCCTTTCGTCATCCACCGGCTCCAGTAGAAGGCTGCCACTGCTCCGGGTATTGCAAAGAGGATGCCTGCAAGTATGAGATAGCCAATGTTGGCATTGAGAATTCCTGCTGCTGCAAGCGCACCCGGATGAGGTGGTATCAGGCAATGCACCGAGTATAAGGCAGTTGCAAGCACCGTTGCCATGAAAGGCATTGCAACTTTCGACCGTGCGCTAAAAGACCTTGCAAGTCCGCTGGTGATGATGAATCCTGAGTCGCAAAAGATCGGAATCCCTGCAATGAACCCCGTGATGCCTATTGCCTGCGGGCTGCGGCTTTCCCCGGTTTTGGAGAGGATAAACCTGGCAATGCTTACAGTAGCTCCGGTCTTGTCGAGAGTGATACCAATCATGGCACCGAGTATTATAAGGAATCCTATTGAAGCCATTGTGCTTCCAAAACCTTCCTTGATAGTGGAGACAACCTTTTCCGGGGGAAGGGTTGTGAAGGCAAGGAAAACTGAAACGATGAAAAGCGCGACAAACGCCTGGAGCTTCAATCTGGATGTCAGTAGAATGATCAGAAGGATACTGAAAGTGACCAGAACTGAGGTAAGGGCAATGTTCATTTGAAAAGAATTTATTATTGTTACACAGAGTCACACAGAGAACACTGGGATTCACAGGATTCACTTTGTGTAACTCTGTGATCCTCGGTGCACCTCTTTATAAGTTCTTATTTACTTTAAAATTATCAACCAAAGAAAAGATACGCCACCAAGATCCCTGCAATTACCCCTGCCAGGTCGGCCAGCAACCCGCAACCAACAGCATACCTTGTATTCTTAATCCCCACAGACCCAAAATACACCGCAAGTATATAAAAAGTGGTATCGGTAGCTCCCTGGAGTGTGCATGACAGCCTTCCCGCAAAAGAATCCGCCCCATAGGTCTTCATGGCATCGATCATCAGTCCCCTTGCACCGCTTCCGCTCAAAGGCTTCATGAAAGCAACCGGCAACCCGCTTACAAACCTGGTATCGAACCCCAGCCAGCTGACAAATGATTCAATTCCCTTGATAATGAAATCCATGGTTCCTGATGCCCTGAAAACCCCGATTGCAAC
>JBLNAO010000088.1:0-10245 GCA_050259395.1 Chloroflexota bacterium | reverse complement strand
TATCATCGCTCTTTGACGGACTGGGAATGGGGCTCGGCTTCACCCTTGCACTGGGGGTTCTCGGAGCATTCCGCGAGATAGTCGGAAGCGGTGCAATATTCGGTCATAAACTGATCGCGGGAGATGGCATACTGGTCTTCATACTTGCACCGGGTGCTTTTATTGCCCTGGGCTTTCTTATTGCAATTGTCAACAGGATCAAGAATAAAATCTGAGCGAAATGGAATACGTCTTAATGATCATATCGGCAGTACTCATAAACAACGTGATTCTGACACAGTTTTTGGGCATATGCCCGTTCCTTGGAGTTTCAAACAAGGTCGGCACTGCCCTCGGAATGGCGGGAGCAGTTGTTTTCGTGATCACTCTTTCAACAATGGTCACATATCTTATCCAGGTATATGTACTTAATCCATTGGGGATTGCCTTCATGCAGACAATAACTTACATACTCGTTATTGCAGCACTCGTCCAGATGGTTGAGATAATCCTCAAGAAAGTCAGCCAGCCTCTGTACCAGGCGCTGGGGATCTTTCTTCCCCTGATAACAACCAACTGTGCTGTTCTCGGTGTTGCAATACTTGTAATCCAGAAAAATTATACCCTCATCCAGTCAGTTGTATTCGGCGCTTCCACTGCAGTGGGATTCGGATTTGCCCTTATAATTCTTGCAGGCATTCGCGAGCAGCTCGAGCTTGCGGAAATACCCAAAGGGATGAGAGGTGTACCGATCTCGTTGGTTATTGCAGGAATACTTGCAATGGCTTTCATGGGATTCACAGGCATGGTTAAATAATTGACTGAAAAGACTCTGCAAGTCAGGATTTTTTTGTTAATTGTCATAAATACCAGCTACCGGTTGACATGACACTTAAAGATTACTATGATATCCTGGGACTTCCCGCCAATTCCGGAATAGCTGAGATAAAGAAGGCTTACAGGAAAAAAGCCTATCAGTATCATCCTGATATTAACCACTCCCCCGAGGCGAAGGATAAATTTATAAGCGCCACGGAAGCTTATGAGTTCCTGCTCTCATACCATGACAGGATTGAAGAGGATGACCGCGCCTACCAGCAGGCGATGGAAGACTGGAGAAAATACCGGCAGGACAGATCAAGAAGAAGAGCAAATGCTTATGCAAGATCTACTTATAGCAATTTCAGGAGAACCAAGCTCTACAGAACGACAAGGATATTCGAAGGTACCAGGATAATTTACGGGTTATTCATTTCGGTCCTTGTGATCACCTATTCCATCTATGGTTATGTTTACAGGCTTCATCATCCATGGAATGATGAAAAACCATCCGTTGTGGCATTCATCATGCTGCTGGGAATCGGATTCATCTTCCTGTCATTTTCCCTGGTATATCTTTTATCATGGTTGAAAACATCGGCAAAGCATAAGAAGAAACCATCGGATGCCGCCTGATTTACAAGGTCTTACTCGACTGAAATAGTCTTCCGGATGCTGAAAGGTTTCCCTTCCCCCGTCACTCCCTGAATATTTATAAGGTACTTCATTTTGTTATCAGAGCTCCGGAACTCAATCATATTTTCCCCTGATGATGGACTCCAGTAAAGAGTATTCCTGTAATCCGGTATTCGACTATTTCTGACTGCATTACCGGAATACCCCGGTGCGACAAAGTCAGGCACAGGTTCTGCAACCCTGTAACCTGATCTGAAAAAATTCGCCGGCATGGGAATGCAGCTGAAGTCAGCTGCCTTTGTTATTACATTAACAATACCATCGAAGAGGTAATCGCCAACAAGATATTTGTTTTTGACAACATCGATCTTTTCAACCAGATCCGGCGAAATGCCTGCTATTTCTGATGCATTCCTTATGACCACCCCGTCGATCATCAGTGTCGGATACAGGACAAAACGCTTATCGTTGATCCTCCGGGTGATAAGAATTTCATGCCCCGATCTCTTCTGACGAAGCGAGACATCCGGTATAAGTTCCAGGAATATTTCACTCATTGTCGGCAGTTCCACAAAGTCAGAGAGCCTGATTTCATTCTGCGGCTGACCATAAAAACTGACAGGCTTCCTGGAATATTCTATAGCCACCGAATCGTTTTTTACAGAAACTCCAAATATCTTCATGACCTGGAAATTAATTCCCATCTTCGAGAAATTCTCAGGCAAAATGTCTTCCCGGGTAAGGCTGTTGTAATTGTTATTCATATAGATGGAAGGAAAGGAGGATTCGATGGATATCCTTTTGTCACTGGTTCCATTGGACATGAGAATCAGGTCATGCAGTTGCTCATCAATATGAAGCTTAAAGGTGAAGTATCCTTTTTCGTCCGCAATGGAATATTGAAACCATGGCAATGTTCCGGGGAAACACAACAGCACCGTATCCATATTCCCATCTTCAATATTGCCTGACAGCAAGTTATACTCATTTTCAAGAGAGTACCTGGGTTCCGGGAAAATCCCTGAAACTATATCCTGCCACCTTATCCAGCGACTGCTTAACCCCGATAGAATGCTGTCGGCCTGGTTCATTGACTTTCCGATTAAACTATTCCATGAGACAATTCCATCTTCTGAGTTGAACTCAGATCCGAATATCAGGTAATCTTCAATATTCAGCCCCTCGCTTGTGTCAGATAAAGGAGCTGCAGAAATACTGAATCTACTATCTTGCGGGATGCCGGGTATGATATTGAGTTCGATATCATCACGTGTTGTAAAACTGTTTTTCGACTGAATGCCATAACTCTCAGTATTTACTGGAGGTGTGAAGGTCAATTTTTCGGTAAGAGGCTTACCTGAGGCATTAAAAATTGTAATCTGGTTTATCCCAGCAGCAAAATGCTCCCTTGAAATCAAAATACGGGCTTCTGACGCCTTTATTAATATCCTGGTTGCGTAATCTATATTGCCCCTTGTCTGAACAACCAGATAAAATACATTCCTGCTTTCACTACCGAGACTATTGTCAGTTTCCAAAATTATTTCGAGCGAATCGGATATGGATTTAACACTCAGACTAACACTTTTTGCATCCTGCTTATCATCACCGCCAATTCTTGCTGAAATGCTGTGCCTGTCGGGTTTTTGATCCTCATGTTTCAGTGCATTAAAGACAACGATCTCTTTCATGAAGCAATTTCCCGGCAGGAAATTTTTCATCCGGTTAGTGTACGCTCTTACGGTATAATAACCTGTGCTCATAGTGTCTGGAAGAACAAAATGCCCTGGTCCTGTTCCATCCCTGACCAGTATTCGATTTTGAACTATTGGCTGATTTGCAGAATTCAGCACTTCCAGGTAAACAATTTTACTATCACCCGAGAGTTTCAGGCTCTTCCTGTCGAAAACGTAAACATTAAACCAAAAGTCCTCACCTGAAATATATTCCTCCCTGTCGCTGTGAATATATACTTCTTCCCACGGAATTTTTTCAGTGTACTCTTTTAAATGAGCTGTCAGTGCCTGCAACGTACTATCTTCAACCTGGGCCGATGCAATGACTGAAAGCGGAATGGCAAGAAGGATTAACAACAAGTATTCTTTTCTTTTCATATCGGACTTATTCATCCCTCCAGAAGGCTGGTTTAATTCTTGTTCCACGTAAAGTACAGTCCGTACATTCCCTCCTGTTTGTAATCAAATAATATGGCTGGCAGGGTATGGAACATGGATAAGTGATTAATATCCATACTGTCTCGTTCAGTCCTGGTGGTTTAGGACTATAAATTGTATCGGTGACACAATCAGCATAACGGTCTTTGATTCCTGCGAATTCATCCCGGATAAAAATTCTTTTTGACGACCTTGCAGAGACACTGAAATAACCAAGAACAGTTTCATCAGGATTTTCAATGCAATGAAGGTTATTCGGAAGGCTTGCAGGTATCATATCATATAATCCTCCAACGTTACTGAGAATGTTGTGCATCTTTTCCCAGTAAACATATTCATCCTGGTTAAGAGAATATTGATTTACCAGGATAGTGTAACGGACCATCAGCCTGTCGGTTTCATTCGAAATATATTTGATCAGGTGTCTTTCAATCTTAGATTGCGCGAAAGCTGCTGTGCTCTTTATATCGATTTCGTGCGAGTTATTATTTATATAGCAGATACTATCGCGAATGGAGAAGTTCAGCCTGAACATCCATGTTTCAGTATAATTCCACCTGAAGTATTTACAATTATTGGCAGGATCGCGGGTATCGACATATATTCTGCAGGTCTCTATCCCTTTATCGAAGCCTTCAGGTTTTTCTATTACCACTTTTTCATAATAAAGACTGTCGATCTCGGGAACAGGTCTCATTTCCATTGGTTCAGACTCATAGTGCACATTATTAAGGTCTGTAATATTAAGTTTGTAAGAAAAGCCAACCCGTCCATTGAAAGTGTCCGGAGTTAAATAAACACCCGGCTGCGTTTCTTCAAGTTCAAAAATATTTCCTGCATTGTCTGAGATGGTCACTATGCTTCCGGTTACCGGAACAGCATCGGCTAATTTTCCCAGCGGAAAAGATCTGAAGAGTTTCACTGTATCAGTTGTTTCACTATCAGTAATCATTCCGTGTACAACAAGCAGTTCTTTATTGTCAGTATTTTCAGGAACATATAACGCAATACAACTCTGAATAAGTACAAGTGTCAATATTATTCCGATACTGTTGTACCTGCAGAATATTACGTTGTATTTATCTTTTTTCATCATATCCCAGCCATTAAAAATCGAACCCAAATGTCAGGCTTGGTATTGCAGTTCCGAATACAGAAAGACTATAGCCGGTGATTGTATTTCCATTGTCCCTGAAGAAAACAGAGTATACATTTTTTCTTCCCAGCACATTGTAAACTGAAAAATTCCAGTAAGGATTTGCAAGTTTTTTCGACCTTAAATTTCCATTGATCCTGAACGAAAAATCGAGTCTTGAGTAATCCGGAAGCCTGTATTTGTTGCGTTCGGAATAATGAAGCAGGATGTCGTCGTACATCCTGTATGCTGTGAGAGGGTAAGTTACGGGCCTTCCTGTGCTCCACATGTAATTTGTCGATAGACTGAACCGTCGTGAGAAAATATAACTTAACATCAGCTGCAGGTCATTTGGCCTGTCGTAATTTGCCGGGAACCACCTGCCACGGTTCAGTATTTCGTCCCTGAACTGTCCGGTACTGCGCATGAGTGTCCTGGAATATGTATAGCCAAGGCTGAACCTGATTTTTCCTTCCGGTTTCCTGAATGATAGTTCAATGCCATAAGCTTTTCCCTCCATGCTGATTAAATCTTTTTCAATAGTTTCGTTCATTATCAGACTGGTTCCACCTTTAAAATCCACCATGTTCTTAATCCACTTATAAAATATCTCTGCAGAGGCCTCTGCATTCCCAGGAAGAAGTTGATAAAATCCGGCCGATACCTGGTCACCCGATTGTGGCTTAAGATAATAATCACTAAGCTTCCAGGTGTCAGTGGGTGAGATTGAGGCCGAGTTCGACAGCAGATGCAGATATTGCCTTGTTTTGTTGTAATTCAGCTTCAATGATTTGTTGTCATCGAATCTTAAGTTGGTTGCTATGCGTAATTCTGGCCCGCCATAAGTCCTGATAATCTTACCTGCACTGTAATGAATTGTGTCATTAATTGTCGACTGGCTTTTCGGGAAAGCCGGGTTATAAACCATTACTGATGAAGGACCGGTGATAAGGAATGATGAGAATCTGACCCCAAGATTTACTGAAAGAATATCGGATATTACCAGCCTGTCTTCAAAATAGATCGCACTCTCAATCCCTTTTTCCTTTCCTATTTCATGTTTTACAACCAAAGAAGAATCATTTGCAGGAGAATATATTCCAGGTAAAACAGAATACCTGGTAAGATCCAGGCCGAAATTCAATTCATTTTTACCAAGGAAAAGGTTTAAGTCTCCCCTGAGGCCTGTGCTGTTAACAGAGTGTGAGAGCAGAAAAGCTTCTGTTGCCATGTGTGTACTGCTCACGTCATAATTATAGAAGCTGTTGTTAATGGAAAAGGACGAAAGAAAACGTGAGCTGAAGAAGTGTCTCCACCTCAGCGAAGCAATGCTGTTCTCGTAACTGTAAACCGTGTCATCGCGGAATCTGAAATCATCATGACTATTGTATAATGACAAATCAATTTTATTATTCCTGTTGAAGTCATAAACAACTTTCCCGTTGATATCATAGAAAGATGCCCTGCTTCCTGTTAGTGATGGATTATCAATTAACCTTAGCACCCAGTTTGAATAGGTGGTACGTGCTGTAAGAAGACAGGTGAGTGTATCTTTAATGACCGGACCCTCGAGTGAGATATGTGCTGTTATCGGGCTGATGCCCGCATTCCCTGCGAACTCTTTCCTGTTACCCTCTCTTGAGCTTATCTCGAACACAGATGAAATCCTGCCGCCATACCGACCCGGTATCCCTCCTTTATACAAAGTGACATCTTTTATAATATCAGAATTAACGGCAGAGAAGAAACCAAAAAAATGCGAGGAATTATATACGGGGGCCCCGTAAAGCAGGACGAGGTTCTGGCCGGCAGAACCGCCCCTCACATTAAAGCCTGCCGAACCCTCACCCACACTCATAACCCCGGGCACAAGGAGGACACTTTTCATGATATCGGGCTCGCCCATTGATGTGGGAAGCAGTTTGAAAGATGCTATGTCGATTTTTTCAGCCCCGGTCTCAAATCGCTGAAGTGTAACTCTTTTGCCTGCTGAAACCACAGCCTCCTTCAGGGGAATAAGAACGCCTTTCATATCAATATTGAGTTCACCTGAACCATTAAGCAGGAGAGAGATGCGTCTTTCTTTCATGCCTATGAATGAAAACTGCACCAGGTGCACTCCTCGCGGAAGTGACAGGCTGTAGTAGCCATACGCATTAGATACTGTGCCTGCGGATAACCTCTGGACATATACAGTCACACCCTGCAATGGCTCCTTCGTGTCAACATTCGATATATAACCTGTAAGTGTTACATTACCTGAAAAATTCTTCTCCGCAGGGTTTCCGACCTCCAAAGTGGAATTTTCCGAACCTGAAGGATTGTTGTCCCTCCCGATATACAGATCTGGCGCAAGAAGGTTCGAGCCGGGTTTTCCCGAATCACCCGGAATATGGATTGCAAATCTGTCTGTTATGACGATATTGCCTGAGTTTTCTATAAGGAAATACAGTGATGTCCCTTTAAAGAGATTGTCCAGTGCGCAGGAGACAGACTGACAACCCGTACCTGTAGTTTTTGTACCTGTTATCCTGTTTTCATCATAAAAGAATTTTACATGAAGCAACCCTTCAGCTTTTTCAACGAAATCATTAAAACCAAGATTGTCAAACGAGTTATCTTCAATTATGAACTGCTCCTGTGCCAGAGAAAACGCGGCAAGGGAGAGAAAAAAAATCATACAGATCAATCGCTTCATCATCGGATTAAGCTGTCATAATATCCCACTACAGGGACAAAACTTTCAGGATTGTCGCGGGTGATTCTGATCCTGTTTTTCCTGATGAAAGCGCGTACTTCAGGATCCCTGTCTTTCATTGCCGCCAGAAGATCCCTTTTCCTGTTAACCGGAATTAAATCATCCCTTCTCATGAACAGTATCCTGTTAACCTGGTAAAATTCAGCATTTTCGCCGCCCGGGTTAAGCTTATCGATCTTCTTAAGGAATTTGACATAAAGTGAAACACTTCCTTCAAAAAGGACATTATAAAATGTGATCGACCGGGGAAGAGTATCAGCTTCAAGTGGAACAAATTTATTTTCTCTGCCTCTATTTGAAATCGAAAAGCTGTCAATCAGCATTTTGTTAATCTGCAGGATCCCGAAACTCCCTGCAGGAATCTGTACCTGGTCTTCATAGATATCGTACCTGAGTGTGACATTATAAGTTTTTCCCCTTAATGTTACCGAACCGGGAAGGAAGGATGGTGAAAAGAGAAACTGATCGCCTTTCACCAAAGAGAGATAATCAATCCATATAATGCCGTTATAAAGTTCCTGCATTTCCCCGGATGGATCCTGTGCCCTGAGATCAAAGCCTGAGAATAAAATCAATATCAAAAGTGTGAATCGCATTAACGAACTATATAAACCTCAATAAGTCTGAAGATACTAATTTCGTATGTCATTTCAAACTCTGCAGTTACAGCGCCTTCAACATTTTTTAATACATTTATCTCAGCAATCTTTACAAAGATGGAATTACTGGTCAGATCATTCATCACCTCTCTGCTGATGCTGAATATTCAATCAAGCGATGTCCCGGATGAAACAAGGGATATGGGAAAACAGGACTATCCCGTTTTTACAATCGGCATCTTTGCCGATGCGCAGTATTCGGATGAAGATCCTTCCATCAACAGGTTTTACAGGCTTTCAACAGCACGGTTGAAGGAGGCTTATGATACCTTCAAAAAAGAAAATGTAGATTTTGTCATCAACCTGGGCGACCTTATAGATAAGGATTACTCTTCATTCAGACCTGTTCTTGGCATTATTGATTCATCCAAAATCAAGACCTACAATTTGCTTGGAAATCATGATTATTCCGTTGCCGACAGTCTGAAAAGAAAGGTTCCCGGTCTTTTAAACAATCCCCAGCAATCGCTGAAAAGTGAAGGGTTCAGGTTTATTTTTCTTAACGGGAATGAGATAAGCACTTACAGTGGTTCGACCTCGTTTATGACGGCAAGGATCCAGGTTTATCTTGATACTCTCAAAGCTCATAAGAAGATCAATGCCATGGACTGGAATGGCGGGATTTCGGCAGCCCAGCTGTTCTATCTTGAACGGGAACTTGATTATGCCACCAAAAAGCACGAGAAAGTAATTATTTCGTGTCATTTCCCGGTATACCCCGAAAATGCCCACAATCTTCTTAATTATGAAGAGGTCCTGGGCCTACTTAAACGATACAACAACGTTATTGCCTGGTTCAGTGGTCATAATCATGCAGGGAACTACGGGAACATAGGTCCTTTGCAGTTCATTACATTCAGGGGAATGGTAGAAACCGAAGATCAAAGCTCGTTTGCTATTGCCCGGATTTACGACCACAGGGTTGTAATCAAAGGATACGGCCGCGAGAAGGATTACGATTTCAGATTCTGATAACATGTCAAAACTTGCAAGGGAGCTTACGCTGTACGGACTCATTATGGTCGCCATCGGTTCGTGCATCGGATCCGGCATCTTTGTAACACCATCCCAGATCGCCGGGTTAATACCGTCCCCTGTTCTCATTCTTGCAGTATGGGCGCTGGGCGGTTTGATAACCCTCACCGGGGCCCTCACCTTTGCCGAGCTTGGGTCATTATTCCCACAGGCCGGTGGAATTTATGTTTTCCTGAAGGAAGCGTATGGCGGCTGGCTCGGGTTTCTTTATGGGTGGGCTTATCTGATTATTATAACATCAGGGTCGATTGCCGTCCTTGCGCTGGCATTTTCCTATTACCTCAGCTTCTTCATTCCGATGAGCGATGACATGAAGATTATCATAAGCATTGCGGCAATCATTCTTCTTACAGTTCTCAACGTACTGAGGGCAAAATTCGGCGAGATATTCTCAGTCATTTTCACAGGTCTCAAAATTCTTGGAATCCTTATAATTGTATGTGCCGGGATATTTTTCGGTAGCGGGGAACATTCATTTTCCAACCTGTCATTTTCAGGCTCGTTCAATTCAGCATTGTCTAGTTTTGGTGTAGCTCTGACGGGTGTGTTGTTTTCTTACGGAGGCTGGCAGCACGCATCTTTCCTGGCGGGGGAAGCAAAAAACCCGTCAAGGAACGTTCCCATAGCAATGATAACCGGAGCAATAATTGTCATCCTCATCTATCTTCTGGTTAATACAAGCTATATGCTCTTGCTGCCAGTTGGTTCCATTATCACATCCGGGAGAGTAGCCGCGGAGGCGGTCAGCACGGTTTTGCCGTGGGGAGGCTTGCTTGTTGCCGGGATCATTGCCATAAGTACCTTCGGAACAATGGGAATATACACTCTTTCAGCCCCAAGGATTTATTACGCCATGGCTGAGGATGGGCTGTTTTTTAAAGGAATTGCCAGGGTGCACTCTGTCTTCAGGACTCCTGTTAACGCCATCATTGCACAATCCGTATGGGCTGTCATCCTGCTGCTCTTCTGGGGAACATTCGAAGATCTGATTACTTATACGGTTTCCGTGGAATGGATATTTTTCACTCTCGCAGCAGCCGGAATATTCAT
>JBLNAO010000087.1:0-6212 GCA_050259395.1 Chloroflexota bacterium | reverse complement strand
GAAATGAAGAAGAGAGTACGGTCATGGCTCATAAAGAGACTTCAGCAGGCAGGTCTTGAAGACATTGAAGAACACATTGTTTGTGAGGTCTGCTACACTCCGGAAAGCTGGGAAACGGCATGCAACATCAGCCGTGGATCCGTTTTTGGAAGCGTTGCACACAACCTCCTTCAGATGGGCTGGTTCCGCCCTCATAACAGGCATGACAAATACACAAACCTCTATTTTACAGGTGGAAGCACTCATCCCGGCAACGGAATTCCAAATGTTCTCCTGTCCGCTAAACTGACTTCTGAAAGAATTCTAAGAAATTAATACATTTGATCCCACAGACCCGACCTCAGATGAACAAGCAGAAGGATCTATTCCTTGAGAAATTCAATTCGCTCGATTTTCACAGGATAATTGATCATCCCAATATTCTTATCGCTGCAAACTTCTGGGATGACGATCGCTATTGTGCCGCAAAATCATGCTACAAGTTCATGCGTGCCGTCGATGACATGATCGACAATCACAAGGCAGCACACAAGCTGATCGACGAAAGCGAAAAAGGAAAATTCCTCACAGGCGTAAATGACTGGCTCCAGATGGTTGTTATATCGGATGATTGCAATCCCCTGAAGAAAGAGCTCATCGAGACTGTGAATAAATTCCGCATTCCGCTCTGGCCGATGGAAGCATTTGCGAGGTCTATGATCTACGACATCCATAACGACGGCTTTGCCACACTCGACAGCTTCCTCGAATATTCCAACGGAGCTTCTGTTGCCCCGGCTGCGATATTTGTCCACCTGAACAGCATCAGGAGAGTCAATACCAATTACGAAGAACCTGCGTTTGATGTAAAATGGGCAGCAACACCATGTGCAGTCTTCAGCTACCTGGTACACATAATACGCGATTTTCAGAAAGACCAGCTTAACAATCTCACATATTTCCCTGATGATCTGATCGGGAAGAATAATCTTACGAGAAAAGACCTGAGGCAATTTGCTGAAGGAAGACCTGTTAACAACGATTTCAGGAATATTATAAGTGAGCTGCACTCGGTGGCTGATCTTTACAGGGAAAAAACCCACGAGGTAATCAGAAAGATTAAGCCTTTGCTAGAACCAAGATACCAGCTCAGCCTCGACGTGATCTTCAGTCTTTACATGATGGTCTATGAAAGAATAGACATCAAAAGAGGAAAATTCACTTCAGAAGAGCTCAACCCTACTCCTGATGAAACGGCAGGGAGAGTATACAACACAATAATGAATTTCGAGGCAGTTTAGACAGGCTTTTAAAGTTACACAGAGTTTCACAGATTAGGCACAGAGTTCCACAGAGTAAGCTTCCGCTGATCTCTGTGGTCCTCTGTGGTCCTCTGTGTAATTTCTTGTTTTTTTTATCCTTCCAGCGTCCAGCCTTTCCTGTACTCGTTATGAATAAATTTGTTTGCTTTTGGCAGCGACAGGCTCAAATCTACGGGATCGAATGACAGTGTCTGTCCGTTAAGATCATCCCGCAGCTCTTTTCTCAACGGAATGTTCCCCAACAACACCGTTTCGGTGAGCGGTCCGGCCCAGTCGAAGTTCGACCCTGCGGGTTCGCCTCCCTTGCATGCAAGGATCCATTCCATCTCATGTCCCGGTGATGATTTGATATATGGTTCAGGTTTCTTGTATGTGTCACGCAGTGATTTCGGATAGATCACATCATTGAGGATCTTTCCCTTTTCACCAATGTACAAAGTGCCGCCGGATCCCATTTTGCCACCTTCCTCGAGTTCCTTTATAACAGGAGGCCTGAGTCCGCCGTCGTACCAGGTGAGCTTAACTGCCGGCAGATTTTCACGGGCGGGAAACTCATAAGTGACCATCGATCCGAGCGGATAGGTCTCATCGTTCACGAGAGTTGAAACAGCCTGGAAAGTTGTGGGGTATTTCAGCTTCAGAGCCCTGAAGATAGGGTCCATGCCGTGACAGCCCATGTCACCGAGGGCACCTGTTCCGAAATCCCACCAGCCTCTCCAGTTGAATGGATGGTATGAAGGATGATAAGGTCTCATCGGTGCCGGGCCAATGAAGAGATCCCAGTCGAGAGTCTCCGGAACCGGTGGTGTATCTTCGGGACGCTTCACTCCCTGTGGCCAATAAGTCTCGGATAACCCGCGGTTTGCCCTGTCGGTCCAGATATGCACTTCGCGCACCGGTCCGATAGCGCCATCCCATATCATCTCACGTAATCTTCTTGGAGGATCTGTTGCCTGTCCGCCGTTTCCCATCTGTGTTGCAACCTTGTATTTCCTGGCAGCTTCGGTGAGTATCCTCGCCTCTTTGATTGTATGCGTGAGTGGCTTCTCGGTGTAGACATGCTTGCCTCTCCTCATTGCATCGAGGCTGATCAATGCATGCGTATGGTCGGGCGTTGCGATGATGACGCCGTCGATATCCTTGTCCTGATCGAGCATCACCCTGTAATCCTTGTGCTTACGTGCATTCGGATAAGCGCTGAATATTTTCTGCACCCTGGGGCTCCAGTCCACATCGCACAATGAAACAATGTTTTCCGTCTTCGCGACTACGGAGATCACTCCAGCTCCCCTTCCGCCTATACCCACAGCCGCAACATTAAGTTTGTCGCTGGGTGCGCGATGGCCAAGTCCGGCCACAACGTTGCTTGGAACAATTGTAAATCCGGCTACTGCAGCTGCAGAGGTTCCGATGAACCTTCTGCGGCTGAATGAATTTGATTTGCTCATACTTATCTGATTAATGGGTTAATTGAATTGGGTTATCTGCAATTTACAAAAAAAATGCAATGAGGAATTTTGATTGCATTAATAGATTCAAACTTCTGCTTATATGAAGAAGGTTTTTGTATTTTTCATCATCTTGGCAGAGACGTTGCATGCAACGTCTCTACGGTCACCACGATTATAATTCTCACGTCGTCACGGTCCCCACGAATATAGTTTTCGCATTTTTACGTTTACCACGATCATCTATCGGCGGATGTAGAGACGTTGCATGCAACGTCTCTACGATCATCATGATCATGATCAACGATCATTTTTCCCGGGATGGATTTTCGCGTATATATTTCCGGATCGTTTCCAAACCAATGAGATCTCTCACAATATGATCGTAATATCCGGATTGCCATTTGAAATTAGGTTCAAATTCATGAATGGCCTTTGTAACCGCCGATTTGTATGACCGGATGATTACACCTAACGACCCGGATCCGGGAGATAATTTCGACATTGATCCGGAACGCGAAATTGATCCGGAACGATGTAGAGATGTTGCATGCAACGTCTCTACGTCAACCGGACATGATTTCGTGATTATTACCAATCCATGCACATGATCCGGCATAATTACAAATTCATCAAGTGATATATTTGTAAAATGATCGGGTAATTCCATCCAAAATTTCTTAGCAATATCTCCACAATCCGTCAGGACGGTTTCACCATTTCTAAGGCTACCGAAAAAAGGGATTTTGTTTGTCGTAATGGTAATAAAATAAATTCCTGGTAATGAATAATCATAACCTTTGTACCGGCAGGATGCCGTGTGATAAGATCGAAATCTTTCAGTCATTATTAAAATGCAGCGACGAAACAAATTAATATATTTTCAATTTATTTCAAAATTGAAGACATTATAAAGCAGCAAAGTGCTTGAATTTTCGATTTTCAGAATGCCGTCACAAAACCGGCGCTCAATTTTCCGTATTTGTTTCCTGATAGAACATGAGTGTATTCTGTAACCAGCCTCACATTGCGCCGCAGGAGGTAGCCACCATGGATTGTCGCAGAAGTGTAATCGAGGATGTCATCATCCGATTGTACAAGGTTTAAAAGTCCGGTGAGATACCAGGTGCTCAAGTCGCCTTTCGGCGAGAGGATGATCTCTGCAAACCCGCCCTGGGTCTTAACATCGCGTTGCACTCCGAACCCGGTGAAAACATCAGAGTCGTTCCGTACAAGATACTGCAGGTTGAAAATAAGCTTGTCTTCAAGATTAAGGGAAAGATCGGGTCCCACCATCCAGATGTCATTGACACCACCCGGAATCCCCAGGAATACTTCCTCCTTGCCAAGGTAACCGAACAATCCAATGCTCACAGGTCCGGCTGTCTGGTTAAGCCTGAGCATGAAATTCTTATACTTGTCTTTGTCAAACTGCCATCCTTCGCCTGCTTCATTTATGCCATAGCCGTTAAGGACTTCCAGGACTATCGATGTGCCGCTGCCGAAGGCTTTGTCGAGCATGATGCCCCGGTCGTATTTCAGATTTGCAGATGAATTTCCGGGTGTGGCATCATATATCATGTAAGGTTCGAGTGTGTAGCGGAGCTCACCCTTGAATAACGGGTCGGAAGCCTGGAACTGCCCGATAAAGAAGTTCATACCGGAGCCAAACATGTCGTGGTACATTAGAAAAGCATCCTCGACACCTGCAACGGTCCCGCGTTCATTGAGAAGAAAATAGAAATAATATGAAAGCTTATCAGAAAGCTCGCCGCCCGAAAGAAGCTTGATCACAAAAGGTGCTTTAAAATCAAACGACTTGTCATCGATGAAGTTGAATGATGCAAAACCATCCACCCTGATGGCAAGCGGAAGCTCGCGGAACAATGACAGCCTGTCGTCTCCAACCGGGACAAAATACCTGGGAGATTCATATTCGGTGAGGCGGAAGCCGTTCCCCGCAAATTCACTGCCAAAAGCCTTTAGCTTCGGCATTGCAGGAGAATGGCAAACCTGGCAGCTTATCTGGTATTTTCGCGCAAAAGCAGGAATGCCTTTGGCATTTCCAAATGGCATCGCAAAAAGTACTGTTAATAAAATAACAGAAGGAAGGCATACTTTTCTCATAGCGATATATTTTTTATGATCAGGGAAGAATTGTCAGAGACGTAGAATGTTCATTAACCTTCATAATTTCCGATTCATCGGCCGGAACATTGAGCAGGTCCGCCACGGGCTTGACAAGAAGCTGGTAGTTAAGTACCGCCCTCACCTTCATTTCGCCCGGGGCTACATCGAAGGGCAGCCTGAAGGTAAACTTCTCCACCTTTGTCTCCCTTGGCCCGATCCTGTAATCGGTCCCCAGCTTCGCAGTGTTCCATTGCATCATCGTCATCACTCCGTCCGGATCAAAGTACGGCATGCGGAATATCCTGTTCCCGTAGGGGATGCCATCCCTTTGAACGCCTTTGAACTCAGGCTTGCCGAGGGGAACCTTCAGGTCTGTGTAAGCAAGATAATCTCCTGAGATTGTATATTCCTCTCCTTCAAATCCTTTCTTGTCGACATTCAGGTGATAGACCTTCCCTTTTGCGTCTGTTGCCTCAACCTGCAGCCAGGCTATCCTGTCCTCCACGGAACCTGTCGGGAACTTATGCCCTGTTTTCTGATTGAACAGCGCAACCGTGAAGACTACAGTTTCACCGGGTTCCGCCTCCCTGATGTCGGGATGGATCCTGAGCTCGATTGCTCCGCCGACCTTGCCTGGATCGTGCGCCCCGTGAAAAAGGTGTATCCTTGCATCATCATATGGCTTTGTCATGAGTGCATTCAGGAAAGGCCCGCCTTTTGGCATATGGCAGTCCTGGCAACGTATTCCTTCTTTGGAATAAGGCCCTTCCTTCCATTCGAGCTGGGTGCTTTTGACCCAAATCCCGAAAGGGTTTTTCTCATTGTGACAGTTGCCGCAAAACTCTGTTGTCCTGTAAAATTCGTTCGTGACAATCTTATGTGCGGGGGATTCAACTGCCGGTTCGCGCCCGGCATATTTTGTGGTACCGGGTTTCATAACATAGCTGAAGTTGAAAGGCGGATCGGACGAAGCCGACTGAACAAGATGGCAAACTTCACATGAAACAGATTCATTTATCATACTTTTCTCAGCCGGCCTGGGGGGAGGAAGCGGCATAGACAAAAATGCCATTGGCGTGTGACATCCATTACAACCGTCAACAGCCCCTTTCAGATCAGGTTTGGCATTTGCATGTGCAACTGCCAGATCGAAATACTCGATCTCATCCCAGTGGTGGGTATATGCCTGCGACATCATGGCCTGTGTCCACTGCTCATAAATTGCCGGGTGGCAGCTCTTGCATTTCTTTGCCGTTTCGAAATCCTTTAGCTTGTATTTTCCCTTGGGATCGTCCTGGGATGACGCGCTGAATGCAGTAAAAAACAGGAGCGC
>JBLNAO010000086.1:0-5287 GCA_050259395.1 Chloroflexota bacterium | reverse complement strand
CTTGGTGAAACTCTCGAAGAAGAGAAAGAAGCTGACATGAGACTCACCGAAGTAGCTGAAAATATTGTAAACATAGAAGCTGCCGAGGAATCGGGTGAACTCGAGGAAGAAGACGAAGAATTCGAAGAGGAAGAAGATGAAGAACTGGAGTCTGAGGAAGAAGATGAAGATTTTGAAGAAGACGAAGAAGATCTGGGAGGCGCACAGGGTAAAACAAGGACAAAACGCTGATATACATCAATGGAACGATTGATATATATCATAGTAGTCATACTTATAATAATCTGGATAATCGGATTCTTCCTGTATAGCCTGGGCGCAGTGATTCATTTTGCGCTTCTACTGGCACTTGTAATACTTCTTATCAAGCTTTTCAGCCGCAGGAAAAGGCCACCGGTGAACAGAGTTTAACTTAAAACTGAAATGACATGAAGGCCACATTCATTATTGGATTAGTATCGGGAGTCGTAGCAGGTGTCATTCTGGGCATCCTTTATGCTCCGGACACGGGTGTTGAAACCCGTCGTAAAATTGCTGAAAAAGGCGGTGAATTATCCGACGGGATAAAGAACAGGTTTCACCAGTTCGGAGAATTCGTCAGCGAAAAACTGGATAGTACAAAAGGCGTCTACAGTCAATTTATAAGAATGGGGAAAGCCAATGCCTGAGGGGAATAAAACCCTCGTATGCCCCCTTGCAGCATGGTGCAAGGGGGCATCTTTTTTTGAGGGTTCTTCCGCGTAATGTCAGTGCGCCTGATTATGTTGGAATTCAGATTGCACGACATTGAGCTCGGATAACCAGCCGCCTGTAAATCCTGCCTTTACAAGTCCATTTATAATAAACGGACTTCTTCTGAGCAGATCCCAGACAAAACCTGTCCTGTAATTCTCAATCATCGCCATTGCCGGCCCCTGATTAATTGCATAATGAAGCGGTGATCTCCATCCATGCGGATTATGCGGCTTATGTGAGAATGTAGGGTTGAACGCCGACCTGAAACCATACGAGTTCAGGATATTCATGTCTGCCTCATGAAGCATGTAATCTATTGCCGGCAGAACTAATTCAGGCACAAACGGCAAAGATGCTATCATAGCCCATGGCGAGATTGTTCCGTCATCCGGGCCAAAAGGCACTCCCCTTCTCATATGTCCGAAGAATTCCCTGTCAGTGCCTTTAATATTGACAAGCGAAGGTCCGGGTCCGTCGCTCAGGGTAACTCCCCAAAAGTGGCTGCCGTATCCTTCAAAATTCATGGGATTTTCTGTTGCATACCTGTATTGCACCAGGCTGGCTCTGACGCTGTTCCCGAAATAGTCGGAATCGTGCTTGTCCATATAGTCATCCTTTATACCCCGGAAATCTATCCATACCTGGGGCAGCTGATGAATGAACAGAGGAGCGGCATACAGGTAGTCATACCCGTAGAAGCTTATCCATTCGTAGTTTGCAGTCCATTCTTTAAAGCTTTCAGGCGGCAACGGGGATGTAGGCGATCCAAGTCCCAGGATATACAAAAGCATGGCTTCATCGTAACCCTTCCATCCGCAGTTTATGAAACCTTTTTCGGGCTTCCAGCCATGAAGCACGATATTGCTGTTGTTCATTGTCCAGCGCCAGTCGGCACGCCTGTATAATTCCTCGGCAGAATCCCTTATTTCCACCTCAGTTCCGTTATCGTGGTCGAAATACAGGGCAGCTGTAAGAGCCCCTGCAAAAAGGATTGATGAATCAAAGATTGATATCTCCGACATGCGGGCTCTCCTGCCCTTCTTCATATCGAGGTATTTGTAATAAAAACCATGATAGCCTGTTGCTTCAGGTTCAGGCCCATGCCGGCTGGTCAGGAAAAACCCAAGTGTGGCAAGCGTCCTTTCAGCAGCCAGCTCGCGTGAAATAAATCCGCGTTCAACTGCTATCGGGTAGCAAGTGAGGGCCAATCCTGTAGCTGCTATTCCGGCAGGCCAGTCATAGGCTGTCCGATCTGCCGCCAGCCCATTGACTGGATTAACTTCATTCCAGAAAAAGTCAAAAGTCTGTCTCTGGAGTTTATTTAGTTGTATATCGTTTCTCAATCCGGTACTTTCCATTTTGGTTTCTAGATTTTGTCAGATCATCTTTTCCGGCCTGACCCATTCATCGAACTGTTGGGCAGTTACAAGGCCAAGCTCAAGCGCAGCTTCCCGCAGTGTCTTTTTCTCTTCATATGCCTTTTTGGCAATCTTAGCGCTTTTATCGTATCCTATATGCGGGGTAAGTGCTGTTACAAGCATCAGTGAATTCATCAGATGATTGCTTATAACATCAGTATCTGGGAGAATGCCTTCAATACAATTCACGCTGAATGAAACACATGCATCACCCAGCAGTTCTGCGCTTTGAAGAACATTCGCTGCAATGAGCGGTTTAAACACGTTCAGCTCAAAATGTCCATTGGAGCCCCCTATTGCAGTTGCCACATCATTGGCAATCACCTGGGCACAGACCATCGTCATTGCTTCTGCCTGTGTAGGATTCACTTTTCCCGGCATGATCGAGGAACCGGGTTCGTTTGCCGGGATTATCAACTCACCTATTCCACTGCGCGGTCCCGAGCTGAGCATCCTGATGTCGTTGGCAATTTTATTCAGCGATACAGCCAGCCTCCGCAGGGCTGAGCTTGTTTCCACCATAGCGTCATGGGCTGCAAGGGCCTCGAATTTGTTGGGTGCCGTGATAAAAGGAAGCCCGGTGAGTTCAGCAATTTTCCGGGCGACGAGTACAGAAAAACCTTCAGGTGTATTGATGCCTGTCCCGACCGCCGAGCCTCCAAGCGCAAGCTCGGCAAGCATCTGCAGAGAATTTTCGATTGCCCTGATTCCATTGTCTATTTGGGTCACATATCCTGAAAACTCCTGTCCTAAAGTAAGCGGTACCGCGTCCATGAAATGAGTGCGGCCGATTTTCACGATGTCTCTGAAATCATTGGATTTCGATGCAAGTGAATCTCTCAGCCTTCGCGCTCCCGGAAGAGTTTTTCCGGAAATTGTCATATATGCCGCAATATGCATCGCTGCAGGGAACGTATCATTGGATGATTGTGACCTGTTTGCATCATCGTTCGGATGAAGAATCCTCTGACGGTCTGAGAGCTTGCCTCCTTTTTTGACATGAGCGCGGTTGGTGATGACCTCGTTCACATTCATATTGGTCTGCGTACCTGATCCTGTCTGCCATATAACCAACGGAAAGTGATCATCGAGATATCCTTCAATGATTTCATCACACACTTCTGTTATCAGATTCTTCTTCTCTTCAGTCAGTACTCCCAGCTCATGATTGGCCATCGCTGCTGCTTTCTTCACATACCCAAAAGCTTTAATGATCTGAAGCGGCATGCTTGCAGCCGGGCCGATGCTGAAATTGTTCCGCGATCTTTCCGTCTGGGCTCCCCAATATTTTGATAAGGGAACTTTAACTTCTCCCATTGAATCCGTTTCAATACGGAATCCAACGGATTTTAATTCCTCGTTCATGGAGGATGATTGATGATTGTAAAGTTTCAGACAAAAACAGACAGGATGCCAAATTAATTGACTTCCCCTTTTAACGGTTTAACAAAACTGTCATGTGTTTGTTTCGAAGCGGGGAAGAAAAAAGAGTTATTCGAATTTGATGACCTCTACCGGGCAGCTATCCGTAGATTCCTTAATGCAACTCTCATTGGAGTTGAAATCAGCGTCATCCTTCACAACTGCAACATCTTCGAGACGGAAAACTTCAGGACAAATATCCGAACATAATCCGCACGAAATGCAGCCTTCCACTATCCAAACCTTGTTTATTGCCATGATTTTTCTGATTATACTGAATTAAGCTGAGTTACAGCTGCAACTTTAACAAATCATATTCTTTTTTGTTTTTGTAGATATGGCGATTGCAACATTTGTACAACATCAAAATCTATGATCACACATAATCTGGGATATCCCCGCATTGGTGCCGGCAGAGAACTGAAGAAGGCGAGTGAAAGTTTCTGGGACGGTAAAATCTCATCTGAGGAGCTTGTCAGTGCAGGTCGTAAGATAAGAGAATCAAACTGGAAGGCTCAGGCTGAGGCAGGCATTGACCTGATTCCCGCCAATGATTTTTCCTTCTATGACCATGTTCTTGACATGTCAGTGGCGGTCGGGGCAGTGCCAGGAAGGTTCAGGTGTCTTCAGAACTTTCTCCGGAATGAAGAGATGGAATTCTATTTTGCGCTTGCAAGGGGTTACCAGAAGGAAGGCTTCGATATAACCGCCATGGAAATGACAAAATGGTTTGATACAAATTACCACTATATTGTTCCTGAATTCATTGAAAAACAGAGGTTTGAGCTTTCTTCGACAAAGTTCGTCGATGAGTTTGCCGAAGCAAAATCGATGGGTATAAATGCCAAACCGGTGATTATTGGTCCGGTCTCTTTCCTGTTGCTTGGAAAGGCCAGGGAAAATGAGTTCGACAGGCTCGATCTGTTGCCGGATCTTTTGCCTGTTTACCTTGACCTGATTTATGAGCTCGCGGCAAAAGGTGCAAGATGGATTCAATTCGACGAGCCGTTCCTTGTAATGGATCTGAGTGAAAAAGCCAGGGAGATGTTCAGGATAGCATATAATGAGATTAAGACTGAATTTCCGCGACTGAACATTCTTATTGCCACTTATTTCGATGGTTTGAAGGATAACCTATCGACAGCGCTTGAGCTAAGGATAGATGCATTGCACATCGACCTGGTGAGGGCTCCGGAACAGCTGAAACCTGTTCTTGAATCATTCCCTGAAGAAAAAATACTCTCACTGGGGCTTGTGGATGGAAGGAATATATGGAAAGACGATTATGTGAATTCTTTGTTCCTGATACAGGCAGCCGCGGAGAAACTGGGACCAGACAGGATAATGATAGCACCTTCATGTTCTCTTATTCATACACCCCTTGATCTCGAAATGGAGACAGATGAAAAAAACCTTCCATCAGAAATAAAACAATGGATGGCTTTCTCAAAACAGAAGATCGATGAGGTGGCGACTCTTAGGGAACTGGCCCTTTTAAAGCTCAATGTTCCTTCGGAAGATACAAGATTATCCCGGAATCAGGATGCCATGACAGAGAGAAAGAGCTCTCCTCTTATCCATAATGTAAAAGCCAGGGAGAGAATGACTGATGTTTCGAAGATCGAAATGCTGTCGAGGAGCCGTTTTGACGTCCGTAAAAGGAAGCAAAAAGATCTCCTTAAACTTCCTCTTTTCCCCACAACGACAATTGG
>JBLNAO010000085.1:0-15311 GCA_050259395.1 Chloroflexota bacterium | reverse complement strand
AGACTCTCGATGTCATCTCACGATACCCGGGCGAGTTTGCCATTGATTCACTGATAGCGGGCAACAATGTGAAGCTGCTGGTTGAACAGGCAAAAAAATTCAAGCCGTCTTCGGTTGTTATCTGCAACAAGGAACATTATAAATACCTGAAGGAAGAGCTGGCCGTATACGATATTAAAATCTATGCAGGTGAGGAAGCTTCATGCCATGTGGTAACCCTGCCTGATGTCGACCTGGTGCTTGCTTCGATTGTCGGGTATTCGGGACTGAGACCCACTGTTGCTGCCATCAGGGCAGGCAAGAAGATCGCCCTCGCCAATAAAGAAACACTTGTTGTTGCAGGTGAGATAATAGGCAGGCTGGTGCAGGAATACGGAAGCAGGATCATCCCTGTCGATTCAGAACATTCTGCAATTTTTCAATGCCTTGTCGGTGAAGCAGGCAACCCGGTTGAGAAAATAACGCTGACCGCCTCCGGAGGTCCTTTCCTTAACTGGACAGAAGAAATGCTTTGGAAAGCACGTCCGGGCGATGCCTTAAGGCATCCCAACTGGGACATGGGCTGCAAGGTGACGATAGACTCCGCTTCACTGATGAACAAAGGACTCGAAGTGATAGAAGCCAAATGGCTTTTTGACCTTAAACCCGAACAGATTTCTGTTATAGTTCATCCCCAGTCGGTAATACACTCTTTTGTCCATTTTGCCGACGGATCTGTGAAAGCACAGCTTGGAGTTCCAGATATGAGAATCCCTATTCTATATGCACTTACCTGGCCCGGAAGGTTTAAATCGGAGCTTCCGAAGCTGCAGATCAAAGACTATAAATCACTCACTTTCTGTGAACCCGACACCGGAAAATTCAGAAATCTGTCACTCGCCTTCAAGGCTCTTCAGACAGGAGGGAACATGCCATGCATTATGAACGCGGCCAATGAAATAGCGGTCAACGCATTCATGGAGGAGCGTATTGGATTCATGCAAATGCCTGACGTTGTCGAACATGCGATGCAGAAATGCATGTTTGATGCAGCACCTGGTCTTGATTCGCTCGAAGCTGCTGATCATGATGCAAGAATAACCGCAAAAGACTACATTCAAAAACATCAGAACTGAAATGACAATACTTATAAAGATCCTGCAATTCGTTCTCAGCCTTTCGATACTTGTTATCATACACGAATTCGGCCATTTTATATTCGCCAAACTTTTTAAAACAAGGGTCGAAAAATTTTACCTTTTCTTCGATCCATGGTTCGCTCTCTTCAAATTCAGGCGCGGAGAAACAGAATACGGCATCGGATGGCTTCCCCTGGGAGGATATGTCAAGATCTCAGGAATGATAGATGAATCCATGGACCGTGAGCAGATGAAGCAACCTCCGCAACCTTATGAATTCCGGTCGAAACCCTCATGGCAGAGATTGCTCATTATGATTGGCGGCGTCCTTTTCAACTTCGTGCTTGCCATGCTGATCTATGTGCTTGTGCTTTTCGGCTGGGGCGAAACTTACCTTCCGACTTCGGCAGTAAAGTACGGTATTGCTACCGATTCCGTGGGATTGGCTATGGGACTCAGGAACGGAGACAAAATTCTTTCTGTCGATAACCAGTATATAGATAATTTCTTCCAGATCCCGACAGACATTGTACTTAATAAACGGCATGCAATCCAGGTTGAAAGAAATGGCGAAAAGATCAATATCGGGATTCCCGAATCTTACATCCCCCAGATGCTTAAAGGCAAAGGCGAGATCCAGCCAAGGATTCCCTTCGGACCTTTCGTGATTGCAACCTTTGCGAAAGATTCCCCGGCCCGGGTGGCAGGGGCTAAGGAAGGAGATGAGCTTGTTGCCGTCGACAGCATACATTTCGAATTCTTCGATGAATTCCAGGATTACCTGAAGCAGAATAAAGAAAAGACAGTGATGCTGACACTGAAAAGGCAGAATGATTCGATTACTGTTCCGGTTGTCCCGACTGCCGCCGGTATCCTTGGTGTTGCCAGGTCATCAACAGCGCTTAGCCAGCTCTTTGAACTTAAAACCCTGAGGTATGGCTTTATTGAATCTGTACCCGCCGGTATAAAGAAAGGTTTTAAGACAATCGCTGATTACCTGAAGCAGTTCAGGCTTATTTTCTCGAAAGATACCAAAGCATACGAGTCACTTGGCGGTTTTATCACAATCGGCAATATCTTCCCCGGAATATGGGACTGGCAGTCATTCTGGAACCTTACAGCCTTCCTTTCAATAATACTTGCAGTGATGAACATCCTTCCGATACCCGCGCTTGACGGAGGACATGTTTTGTTCCTTCTCTTTGAGGTTGTGACCGGAAGAAAACCGAGCGACAAGTTCCTGGAATATGCCCAGATAGTAGGAATGGTGATTCTTATTTCACTGCTCGTGCTTGCAAATGGTAATGATATAATGAGGTTGATCAGGAAATAAAAACTTAAAGAAACAGGCTACCCTTAAATTTTGTTAAAATCAAGATATTTCAGGTTATTTCTTCATTTTGAACAAAGTATTTATATCTTTGCGTAAATCTTAATACTTAATGAAATGGGAAAAATTGGCGCTACCGAGATAATTCTGATCCTGCTTGTTGTTGTTCTCCTTTTCGGCGGACGTAAGATTCCTGAACTTATGAAGGGTATCGGTCAGGGTATGAAAGAATTCAAGAAGGCTTCAAAGTATGATCCTGCTGATGAGCCTGGTAAAGAAATTGCTACCAAAGAATAGTTTAAATCAGGAAAGATATACAGGAACCTGCACAAACGTGCAGGTTTTTTGTTTTAAACGTTTTTCCAGGGCTGGTATTTCTGATCCCTTCTCAGAGGTATAAAGCCGGCCTCCATAATTATCGATCTTATATCCTCTGCAGTAAACATGTTGTGCGACCCGGCGGCGCTGACCACGTTTTCCTCGATCATGACAGATCCAAGATCGTTTGCGCCCGCATGTAATGACAACATGCCTATATCCTTTCCTACAGTGAGTATCGAAGCCTGTATGTTCCTGATGTTGTTAAGCATTATGCGGCTTATGGCAATAATCCGTATATAATCGTAGGCGCTGTAACTGCTTCTTACCCCTTGTTTTTCCCTCAACACGGTCCCTTCATCCTGGAAAGGCCATGGAACGAAGGTTATGAAACCGTAACTGCCGGCAGGTTTTTCCTCCTGGAGATCCCTGAGCCTGATTAAGTGTTCTATCCTCTCCTCCATCGTCTCAATGTGACCGTACATCATGGTTGCGGAGGTGGGTAGATTGAGAATATGTGCCTCCCTCATTACGCCGAGCCATTCAGATGTGGTAGCTTTAGCAGGTGAGATGGCTTTTCTAACACGGTCTGAAAGAATTTCGGCTCCTGCTCCGGGAAGGCTGTCGAGTCCTGCCTCAACAAGCTTTTCAAGAACCTCCCTGTATGACAACCTTTCTTTTTTTGACAGGTAAACAATCTCGGGGGGCCCGAGGGCATGAAGCTTCAGCCTGGGATAAAGTTTTTTAAGGGTGGTGAAGAGATCAGTGTAAAAATCCAGTCCGAGTTTCGGGTTCATGCCTCCCTGAAGGAGAAGCTGGTCGCCGCCCAGCCTGAAGAGCTCATCTGTTTTACCGGTGTATTCATCTATGGTTGTAACGTAGGCATCCTCAGAATCCTTTGTCCTGCAAAAATTGCAGAACGCGCATTGAGAGAAGCAGACATTGGTAATATTGACATTCCTGTCGATCATCCAGCCTGCATGTTTTCCCGGAACATGCTTTTGCCTGAGCTCACAGGCAACATACATGAGTTCACCGAGAGGAGCATCCCTGTACAATGTCAAACCCTCCTCCGGGCTTAGCGGAACAAGATTGAGTGCTTTATTGTACAGGTCGTCTAATTGCATGATTTATTTGCTATTACAGTGCCGGAATTGTATGAAGATGAAACGATGTCATGCCCTGTTTTCCGGCATCTAAAGGTAATGTTTTGCAACAGAAACAATGAATAATTTTAACTAACTTTACGACTTCAAAAAGCCGGTTACTTATATGACACCCTCAATATCAAGGATCTCGGATGTATCCTCCGAAAAATCAGTAATTTGTATAACAGGGAACAACCAGGTTCCTGAATTTCTCTTTCCCGGCAAAAAAGAAACTGAATATGCCCTCGGCCAGATTGAAAACGGAGAAGAGCTGGTGTTCGTCAACTCATACGACAGGTGTATCTACCTCGTCAGTCTGAAGAAAGAGAAAGAGCATTATATGGTTCGGGAGGAACTCAGGAGATCGGCATACAAGCTCCGGAAGCTCTTAAAATCTAATAATCACAAAGAATTGGTGATAACTTCCTCGGGCGCATACAAAGGGGCAGTCGAGGATTTTACCGAGGGACTCCTTCTCAGCATGTATAGTTTCAGAAAATACAGGACTGATATGAAGGGTTCTTCAAAGAAGAGTTATCCGGAAAAGCTTCTGCTTCATGGTGACATTGATGATGCTGGGATAAACAATCTGAGAGATACAATTGAAGCTGTATATTTTACACGCGATCTTATCAATGAGCCGGTAAATCATCTTAATGCCACAGCCCTTGCAGGGGAGATCAAAAAGATGGGCGATGCAGCCGGTTTCAGCGTTGAAATTCTTAATAAGGGCAAGATCGAAGCCCTCAAGATGGGGGGCCTCCTCGCAGTTAATAAGGGAAGCGTCGATCCTCCTTCATTCAGCATTCTCGAGTGGAAACCTGAAGGTCATGTAAATGAGAATCCTGTTGTGCTTGTTGGGAAAGGCATTGTATACGATACAGGCGGACTCAATCTTAAGCCCGGCGAATCGATGTCGGGAATGAAAGGTGACATGGCCGGTGCAGCTATAATTTGCGGAGCTGTCTACATTGCCGCAAAAACGGGTATTCCGCTTCATATCATCGGACTAGTTCCTTCAACCGATAACAGGCCCGGAGGAAATGCCTATGCACAGGGAGACATAATAACCATGCATAACGGCATGACAGTTGAAGTTGCCAACACCGATGCCGAGGGGAGGATTATCCTTGCCGATGCTCTTAGCTATGCTTCAAAATACAAGCCTGAGCTTATCATTGATGTCGCAACGCTCACAGGTTCCGCAGCAATGACCTTCGGCCCGCATGCCATTGCCATGATGTCGAATGCCGGGAGAAAATATCCCGATCTGATGAGGGAAAGCGGAAATAACACCTTCGAACGGGTTGCTGAGCTTCCCTTCTGGGATGAATATGCCGAAGGATTGAAGTCTGACATCGCAGATATGAAGAATATTGGCAACAGCCGCGAAGCAGGTGCAATCATAGCCGGCAAGTTTCTCGAGAAGTTCACCGGTTATCCTCTGATTCATCTTGACATTGCCGGGATGGAGCTGCTTAAGAAGGATGAGTATTACAGGTTGAAGAATGGCACAGCTTCGGGGCTGAGATTACTTGCTGAATTCTTAAGAAATCTTGCTGATGAATATTAATACTTTTACATTTAACCGTAAAGTAGAGACAAGGCATGCCTTGTCCCTAATCTAATAACCAAACCTATGGAAAAAAAACCGGTCATTGCAGGGATATCCCAGGGTGACATTAACGGAATCGGATATGAGGTGATCATAAAAGCCCTTTCCGATCCTATGATCAACGATATCTGCACACCAGTAGTCTACGGATCGCCTAAAGTTGCCGCTTATCACAGGAAGGCGCTGAACATCAATAACTTCAGCTTTAACAATATCAGGTCGGCAGAAGAGGCTCATGCCAAAAAGGCAAACATGATAAACTGCCTCGATGACAATGTGAGGGTTGAGCTTGGAAAATCCACCCCACTGGGAGGAGAAGCAGCCTTCATCTCAATAGGCAAAGCCGTCGATGACCTGATAAAGGGAATCATCGATGTTCTTATAACGGCTCCTATCGACAAGCATAATATTCAGTCAAAAGATTTTAACTTTAAGGGACACACCGATTACCTGAGGTTCAGGGCGGACGTCGAAGATGTTCTCATGTTCATGATCAGCGAAAACATCAGGATTGGCGTTGTTACAGATCATGTACCGCTCAGGAAAGTGCCAGAATTAATAACCAAAGAGGCTATACTGGGGAAACTCAAGCTCATGAATCAATCCCTCCTCGTCGATTTCGGAATCAGGAAACCGAAAATTGCCGTTTTGGGTCTTAATCCCCATGCAGGTGATAATTCCCTTTTGGGAAATGAGGAAGCTGAAATCATTATTCCCGCTATCGGACAGGCTCAAAAGGAAAACATACTTGCCTTCGGCCCTTTCCCTGCAGACGGATTTTTCGGAGCGGGATCTTTCACCAAATTCGATGGGATACTGGCAATGTACCACGACCAGGGGCTTGCTCCGTTCAAAGCGCTGTCGTTCGATACAGGAGTCAATTATACCGCGGGGCTGCCGTTCGTGAGGACATCACCGGTACACGGAACAGCCTTCGATATTGCCGGGAAGGGAGAGGCCTCTGAAAACTCTTTCAGGCAGGCAATTTACCTGGCATGCGACATATTCAGGAACAGGCAGCTTCATGCGGAGATTTCGAAAAATCCCCTGAAGCATTATGATATAGAATCACACGACCGTGTTGATGAGCTTCCTCCTGATATTTTTAACGCAGAGCAATAAATATGATAGACTACATCAAAGGCCCGGTAACCAGGATCACCCCGGCATTCATGGTTGTCGAAACGGGCGGGGTGGGGTATTTTATCAATATCTCGCTTGTAACATTCTCAAAACTCGAGCATAAGAGCGAGTACAAAGTGCTGATCCATGAAGTCATTAGGGAAGATACACATCAGCTTTTCGGTTTTGCCGATGAAGAGGAAAGAGAAATTTTCAGGCTGCTGATCTCTGTTACAGGTGTAGGAGCAAGCACTGCCAGGATGGTGCTGTCGTCACTTCAGCCGCAGGAAATAGAGAGAGCCATTACAACTTCCGACGTGAATGTTCTGAAAAGTGTGAAGGGCATCGGACTGAAGACTGCCCAGAGGATAATTGTCGACCTCAGGGACAAGGTCGGAAAAGTCACTTCCGGCAGCGAAATATTTAGCATTTCAGACAATACCAACAGGGATGAAGCGTTATCAGCATTGGTAATGCTTGGCTTTGCCAAAAGCGCTGTGATTAAGGTCCTTGACAAGATAACCAGGGAGGAGAAGAACCTCACTGTCGAGGATATGATCAGGAAGGCTCTGAAAAATTTGTAATTCTGGCTAACCATATTGAGATCAGAGAATCCATATAAATATCTTACGGTATTCAGGCATCTTTTTTTGATCGCCCTTTCATCTCTGATCTTTAACGGAGTAAACGGCCAGAACAGGCCCGCTGTCCAGGATACATCGGGCGTGCTCAGGCTTAATGATGATACAGGCAGACCCTGGGAAAGAAAAGAAAACTCCCCTCTGTTTCTTAACAAACCTTCAAACGTCAGATCATCCGTTATTTACGATCCTGTAAAAAACGAATACATCATCTACGAGAAGGTAGGAGAATTCGATTACCGTACTCCGATACATATGAACCCTAAGGAATTCCGTGAATATGAATACACCAGGGCCATGAGGGAATACTGGCAGCAAAGGATTTCCGGGGAACAGGGCGGTTTCAAGTCGGGGCTTATTCCTCAGATTGAGGTGGGAGGAGCCACATTCGACAAGATCTTTGGCAGCAATGTCATAAATATTGTTCCCCAGGGATCGGCCGAGCTGGTGTTCGGCGTCAATATTTCGAGAACACAAAACCCGACCCTTGCCGAGAGACTGCAGACTATCCCCACATTCGACTTCAAGGAAAAGATCCAGATGAATGTGACAGGCACAATCGGCGATAAGGTTCAGCTTGGAGTTAACTACAACACCGATGCAATGTTCGAGTTCGAGAACAGGACAAAGCTGCAATATGCCGGGAAAGAGGATGAAATTCTCAAGAAAGTCGAAGCCGGCGATGTTACGCTGCCCCTGACAGGAACCCTCATCACAGGCAGTTACAGCCTTTTCGGACTGAAGACCGAAATGCAGTTCGGAAAGCTCACGGTTACAACAGTGCTATCGCAGCAGAAAGGCGAATCATCAGTGGTTGAGGTAAAGGGAGGCGCACAGCTTACCGATTATGAAATATTCGCTGATGAATATGAGGCCAACAGGCACTTTTTCCTGTCACAGTATTTCAGGGATACCTATGACGCTTCACTGCAGAACCTTCCGGTTGTAAGCTCCGGCATAAACATTGAAAGAATCGAGGTATGGGTCACCAACAAATCGAGCAGGTTTGAGGAGGCAAGCAACAGGAACATAATAGCCTTCATGGACCTTGGCGAAAACAGCAACCATATCTACAACAAGATTCCTCAATTCCAGCAGACACCGGGTGCGCTCATATATGCCGACAACGGCACAAACAATCTCTACGAACAGCTGACATCATCTTATGGCATGATAAGGGATGTCGACCAGGTTACAAATGCATTCGATCCTTTATACCCTAATTTCCAGATAGGGCGTGATTTTGAAAAGATAGAGAATGCCAGGAAGCTCAATGAAAGGGAATATTATTTCAACAGGCAGCTCGGTTATATTTCCCTCAACGTTGCGCTGAACACCGATGAAGTTCTGGCTGTGGCATATGAATACACCCTCGGGGGAAAACTTTATAAAGTGGGTGAATTCTCGACAGATGGTATAATGGCACCCCAGACACTTATTCTTAAGCTTCTGAAAGGAACAACACTGAGCCCGAAGCTTCCTACCTGGGACCTCATGATGAAGAACATTTATTCTCTTGGCTCCGGGAAACTCGAGAGCAGGGATTTCGAGCTTAACGTACTATACCAGGATGACAAAACGGGGAACTCGATCAACTACCTTCCGGAAGGCAAGCTTGCTGACAAGATCCTGCTCCAGGTAATGGGCATGGATAACCTCAACACCCAGCTCGACAGGGAACCCGATGGTTATTTCGACTTTATAAACGACGTAACTGTTATGGTCGACAGGGGGAAGATCATTTTTCCTGTACTGGAACCATTCGGAAGTCACCTCAGGAGCAAGATCGGCGATCCGGTGCTTGCCTCGAAATATGTCTTCCAGGAGCTGTACGACTCAACCCAGACCATCGCCAGGCAGATGGCTGAGAAGAACAAGTTCAAGCTTACCGGTCAATATTCCTCTGAATCAGGTTCTGAGATCCGGCTGAATGCAACCAGCATTCCGCAGGGCTCGGTGAAAGTTACTGCCGGTGGCGTACCGCTCACCGAGAATACAGATTTCACCGTCGATTACAACATGGGAACTGTAAGAATCATCAACCAGGCTTTGATAGAATCTCAGACGCCGATACAGGTTTCCCTTGAAAGCAACCAGTTTTTCGGATTCCAGACCAAAACACTTGTCGGCACACATCTCGATTACCGTTTCTCGAATAATTTCAACATTGGCGGAACATTCCTTCACCTTACTGAAAGGCCATACACCCAAAAAGTCAACTTCGGCGAGGAGCCCATTTCAAACTCGATATTCGGTCTTAATACTTCATATAAGGCAGAATCACAGCTTCTTACAAACATCATAGATAAGATCCCGCTCCTAAGTACAAGCACTCCGTCTACCTTTTCATTCTTCGGTGAGTTTGCACATCTTGTGCCGGGTCACTCGAGGGCAATCTCCAATGCGGGGAACTCATACATCGACGATTTTGAAGCCAGTGAGATCCCGCTCGACCTGAAATCATTCAATGCCTGGACCGTAGCCAGTATCCCGCAGGGACAAGAACAACTTTTCCCGGAATCGAGGTTCAACAACAATCTTATCAGCGGTTACAACCGTGCAAGGCTGGCCTGGTATGTCATCGACCCGCTCTTCCTTCGTAACGGTTCTTCGACCCCTGACCACATCAAGCAGAATGCATCGGAACAGTCGAGCCATTTTGTAAGGGAGATCTATGAGAACGAGATCTTCCCATTCAGGGAGAGCCCGAGCGGCATTCCTACCAACATGACAGTTCTTAACGTTGCTTTTTATCCTGAGGAAAAAGGCCCTTATAACTATGATGTCGAAGCTGGAACATACTCCAGGGGTATGAACCCGGAAGGAAAGCTCAATGAGCCAAAAACCCGTTGGGGCGGCATGATGAGGGAGATACTCACAAGCGATTTTGAAACTGCTAATATCCAATATATAAAATTCTGGGTGATGGACCCGTTCGTTGAGGATGCCAACCTGACGGGTGGCGATCTCTATATCAATCTTGGGAATATTTCCGAAGACATTCTGCGGGACTCCAGGAAAAGTTTCGAGAACGGGCTTCCCGGTTCACCTGATGTAAAAAATGTCGATACCACTGCATGGGGAAGAGTGCCCACCGTGCAGGCAGTCGTGCATGCTTTCGACAATGCCCCGGAATCAAGAAGATACCAGGATGTCGGATTTGACGGCCTTGGCGACACTGAAGAACAGGTTTATTTTTCAGACTACCTTCGCAGGTCGGGGTTAGTGGCCAATCCTTCTGCATACGAGAAAATAACAGCTGACCCGTCGAACGATGATTTCCATTATTTCAGGGGATCTGATTATGATGCATCGAGGCTGCCCATTCTTGATAGATATAAGCGTTACAACGGACAGGAAGGCAACTCGCCGACATCGCAGATGTCGAATGAATCATATCCGACTTCCGGATCGACTCTTCCCGACATGGAAGACATAAACCGCGACAATACCCTGAGCGAGACAGAAAGCTATTATCAGTATAAAGTAAGCATGAGGCCGGTGGACCTGCAGGTAGGAAGAAACTATGTGGTTGACGAAATTGAGTACGAAGCCACCCTTGCCAATGGTTCGAAATCCAAGGTCAAATGGTACCAGTTCAAGATACCGGTCACTGAATATGAGAGGGTTGTAGGTCCGATCAGGGATTTCAAATCGATCAGGTTCATGAGAATGTTCATGAAGAATTTCAATGAACCGATCGTTATGCGTTTTGCAAAGCTCGACCTTGTAAGGGCTGAATGGAGGAAATACAATATTTCTTTCATGGAAGGCGGGGAGCGTATCTCAATACCTGAAACAGCTGACGGGACCTTCGAGATAAGCTCGGTGAGCATCGAGGAGAATGCCGGCAAAGTCCCGGTCAACTATGTGCTGCCTCCGGGATTTGACAGGATAACCGACCCTCAGAACCCACAGCTGAGGCAGCTGAACGAGCAGGCGATGGTTCTCCGTGTTCTCAACCTTGAAGACGGGGACGCACGTGCGGCATTCAGGAACGTGAATCTCGACATCAGGCAATACCGCAGGTTAAGGATGGAAGTTCATGCCGAAGCCCTGATCGGTCAGCCTCTCCAGGATAATGAGATCACTGCCTTTGTCAGGATAGGTTCTGATTATAAGGGAAACTTCTATGAATATGAAATTCCGCTCAAGCTTACAAGACCTGGCAGGTATAGCAACAATTCTGATGAGGAGCGAGCCGAAGTCTGGCCTATAGAGAACAGCATAAACATAGATCTTTCTCTTCTCCAGGAAGCGAAACAGGAAAGGAACAGGCAGATGCAGCTGCCGGGATCGTCGCTGAGCGTTTCGGATGTTTTTGTTTACAAGGGCGAAAATGCACGCATATCTGTTTCCGGCAACCCTAACCTCAGCAATGTCAGGGTGATTATGGTTGGCGTCAGAAATCCCATCCGGACAAGAAACACCTTTGTCGACGATGGCAATCCGAAGTTTGCAGAGGTCTGGGTCAACGAGCTTCGCCTGAGTGATTTCAGGGAAGACGGAGGCTGGGCGGCCAACGCGCATTTCCAGGCACGACTCGCCGATATCGGCACCGTTGACATGGTTGGACAGACCAGCACACCGGGGTGGGGGAGCATCGAAAAGAAAGTCAATGAGAGGAGCAAGGAGGAAATCTCCAAGTACGATCTTTCATCAAGCGTCGAGCTCGGAAGGTTTTTCCCCGAGAAAGCAGGAGTAAGGCTTCCGGTATATGTTGGATATTCCGAAACCAGGATCAGGCCCCAGTACAACCCACTCGATCCTGACATCCCCCTTAAGGATGCATTGTTGCACGCAGGCAATAAGGAGGTCAAAGATTCAATCAGGAACATATCTGATGACTTCACCAGAAGGAAGACCTTCACAGTGAGCAACGCCGGCGTCACAAAGAGAGGGGAAAAACCGCATATCTGGGATCCCGCAAACCTGAGCGTCAATTACACTTATAACGAGATTTACCGGACCAACACCAAAACTGAAGTTGATGTTGAGAAGAATTACCGGGGCGGGATAAATTACGATTACCAGGCTAACCCCCAGAATATCACTCCATTCAAGAATGTCAAATTCCTTAACGCCCAGGTTTTCAGGATCATTAAGGACTTCAATTTTTATCCACTTCCGAAAAGCATGTCTTTCAGGACTGACCTGAGCAGGTATTACAACGAAATAAAGACACGTAACATTAACAATCCGTATCTCAGGGTAACACCTTCGTTCAGGAAGGATTTCGAATGGAGCCGCATGTATGATTTTAAGTATGACGTTACCCGCCAGCTCAAGTTCGACTTCACAGCAAACAGCCTGGCAAGGATCGATGAGCCTTATGGGGGTGTTGATAAAAGGAGGTACAGCGAATCTTACGATTTCTGGCGCGACTCGGTGTACACCAACCTGAGGAGCTTTGGCCGTACGACCAACTACAATCATTTCATGAATCTTACCTATACAATCCCGGTGAACAAGTTGCCGCTGCTCTCATGGCTCAACTCAACTGCAAGGTATGGTTCAGATTATACGTGGCTGGCCGGTCCGGTTTTTCCCGATTCAATGAATATCGATATAGGAAACTCGGTAAGGAACCACAATGAGCTCACTTTCACAGGAATGGCAAACCTCTCGACTATTTACGGGAAATCCAAATTCCTGAAAAACATCGAGAATAACACTCGTCCCGATGCAGCCCAGAGGATGAAAACCGAGACCGAAACAGTCACTTTCGCACGCGACAACATCAATTTCAGGGCTAACATCGTCCGGGCTATTATTCATAATCTGAAGACACGCGACGTAACTGTCAGGGTGTTCAACAAGCAGGGTCAGGAGGTGAAGGGCAAGGTAGATATTGTTAGCGAGAACAGGGTCAACTTTACTGCTCCGGAGGCTGTTGACGGTGCAAGAGTCACTGTCGAGGGGAAGGTCAGGAAGAAGAGGAACCCGCTGATTGTCACAGGAGAATACTTCGTAAGGGCATTGATGGGGGTGAGGTCGGTAAGCCTTACGGTTACCTCTTCCCAGGGACAGTTTCTGCCGGGTTACATGCCAGGCACAGATATCCTGGGGATGTCGACGCATAATGATGTTCTTGCTCCCGGCTGGCCATTCATCCTCGGGTACAGCGATCCTAAATTCTTTGATAAGGCCGTCACAAATAACTGGATATCGAAAGATTCACTGTTAAATACACCTGCCCTTCATAATAATAAGTACGATATCTCGGCAAGGAGCATGATCGAACCCTTCCCCGGACTGAGAGTCGACGTCAATGCAGACAGGAGGTTCACTGAGGCGATCAGCGCATACTACATTGCAGATGTAAACGGCAACTTCCCCGAAAGCACCCGTAACAGGCTGGTGAACGGCAATTTCTCGATCTCGGTGATTTCATGGGGAACAGCTTTCGAAAAAATCACCAAGGATAACGATTATGTGTCCCCGACTTTCGAAGCATTCAAGAGAAATACGGTGATAATATCCGAAAGAAGGGCAAACGAGCGGTCAAAGCTGGATGCTGCATACAATCCCGATGCTGATCCTTCTACAGGCCTTCCTCTCACAGGGCCATATAAGAGCGGGTATGGACAAACTTCGAGAGAAGTGCTCATCCCTGCATTTATTGCTGCCTATACGAAAACCAATCCAAATAATGTGACCCTTGCCACGTTCCCGTCGGCTCTCAAGATGATGCCCAACTGGAGGCTTACCTTCGACGGCTTGTCGAAGTTCGCCTTCGTTCAGCAGGTATTCAGGTCAGTAAGCCTGACACATCAGTACAGGAGCACATACCAGGTAGGTTCATACACGACGAATCTTAATTTCCTTGGCGATGCTGGCGGACTCTCAGGCATCAGGGATCTTCAGAACAACTTCATCCAGCAATATGAAATAAATGTTGTCACCCTGAGCGAACAGTTCAGCCCTCTGATCAACGTTGACATGAACTGGAAAAACAGCCTTACCACACGATTCGAATGGAAGAAGTCGAGGACAGTATCGCTTAACCTGACAAGCAACCAGGTAGCCGATGCCAGGATTAATGAGCTTGTGTTCGGAGCAGGTTACAGGTTCGATAATGTTCAGATCATATTGAAGACCGGAGGTGGTCAGAGGAAGCTTGAAAGCGATCTTAACCTCAGGCTCGATTTCTCACTTCGCGACAATAAGACACTGGCCAGGAAACTGGTTGAGAACGTGAACCAGCCTGTTGTGGGTACGAAAGTGTTCATGGTGGGAGCAACGGCTGATTACGTGTTGTCTGACAGGTTCAACCTCCAGATTTTTGCAGATCATACAATGAATAATCCGTTTGTCGCCAATACATTCCCGACCTCGAATACGAATTTTGGATTCAGCCTCAAGTTTACGCTTGTGCAATAGCTTTCGGTTTTTTTGTGTTCGCTATATTTTGGGACACAGAGTGCACAGAGAAGACACAGAGTTTCACAGAGTTTTAAATTTAAATGCTCAGTGGTACTCTGGGTCCTCCGGATTTACTCTGTGTAACTTCCTAGTTACTCATATTGTAATAACCTTTATGGTTTCGGCCAAAAAAAGACTTTTGTCATCTGTTTTGAGCGAATAAATTGCTAAATTTGTTAAAGAAATAACTCAAAACCAATAACATAAAAATAATCTGCCATGAATGTTCCAAAGGATTTACTTTACACAAAAGATCATGAATGGATCCGTATAGAGGGTCAGACAGCAACTGTAGGAATTACAGATTTTGCACAATCGGAGCTCGGTGATGTTGTTTTTATCGAGATAGAAACAGCCGGCGAAACAATAAAAAAGGGTGATACGTTCGGTACAATTGAAGCTGTCAAGACAGTTTCCGACATGTTCATGCCGGTAAGCGGCGAGGTTCTTGAAGTCAACCCCGACCTCGACCAGTCGCCGGATCTGGTCAACAAAGATCCTTATGGTAAAGGCTGGATGGTAAAGATCAAGGTTAGCGATCCATCGGAATCCAAAAACCTGCTTGATGCAGAAAAATACAAGGAACTGCTCTGA
>JBLNAO010000084.1:0-7595 GCA_050259395.1 Chloroflexota bacterium | reverse complement strand
GAAACAGCGCCCGTTGTTAAGAAGAATGCCGTTGCCGGATACGGAGGGATCATTACTTTTTGCAAACCAACACTTGAATCGAGGGAGACAACCACCATGAAGATCATGGAGCAGACGGGTGCAACTCTCGTTCACCCGTATGATAACTTCAATGTTATCTGCGGCCAGGGAACTGCTGCCCTTGAAATGCTTGGTGAGAGAGACGACCTCGATATTGTTGTCGCTCCTGTCGGCGGTGGCGGATTGCTCAGCGGAACATCCACTTCGGTAAAAGGAATGAACAGCAATATAAAGATGATCGCCGCCGAACCACTGAATGCCGATGATGCTTATAAATCATTCAATACGGGGCAGATAGTGCCTTCGGTAAATCCCAGGACCGTTGCCGATGGATTGCTGACATCATTGAGCGAGCTCACCTTTTCAATTATACGCAGGAATGTCGATGCTGTCATAACTGCATCTGAAGAATCCATAATAGAATGCATGCTTCTTGTGTGGGAGAGGATGAAGGTGGTTATAGAACCTTCCTCTGCAACGGTTCTGGCTATTGTAAAAGAAAACCCCGATTTGTTCAGGGGGAAGAAGGTTGGATTGATCTTCTCGGGAGGAAATGTGGATTTCAGGAAGCTTCCTTTCTGAATGTCTCCTTTCCCGTTATCTGCTGATTCTTACCCGTTCCCCATGGATGGAAAGGTTTTTACATCTCCTAACGTATCCTTTTGATCGATCAAGTGGATATAAAAAATAATAGTGAGTCACAATTGTCTCACGGCTAATCTTTGTACGCATTTCTAATTTAAAGAATCCTTTCAGGAATATTTACCCATCCTTCCAATTACGACGGAGTCGTCAAAATCCAATAGCCACAGTAACGACTGTGGGAGAATATTGATTAGTCAATCAACACCGGAGGTGTTGAATTCCAAATACAATCCCTTATTTTCAAAAAATTATATATTTTTAAACTGTGCTAAAAGGAATTACTATGTCAACATTCACTCAAGTTCTTTATCAAATGGTATTTGGATCGAAGGATTATAAACCCTTTCTTTCTTCCGGGAATGAAAATCTCCTATATGCCTATCTGGCTGGCATACTCAAAAACAAAGAATGTCATTCATATATTGTGGGTGGTTGCTCGAATCATATTCACATAATCTCCCATATTCACCCCACTCTTGCTCCGGCATACCTGATAAAGGATATAAAGAAGGCAAGTCATAAAATGATGAAGGAAAGCAATCTGTTTTCCAGGTTTTCAGGGTGGCAGGTGGGTTATGGTTTATTCACCTACCATATTTCTTCAAAGCAAAACCTTATAAAATATGTTCTTAACCAGAATGAGCATCATAAAACAATCACGTACAAAAATGAGCTTATTACTCTCTTGAAAGAGCACTCAGTCGACTATACAGAAGAATATTTACTCACATGATTTCATTTCAACCCGCTCCGGGGTTGATAATCATTTAGTCTGACTCACCATAGTCTTTACTATGGCTATTGGATTTAAATGCCTCCGGCATGATACATTAATCAAAATTTGGCTGATCAGATAACTCTTTTTACCTGTAATAGATGTGTACAAAGATTAGCACTCCAAAGTGAGATACAGAGGACGAGGCCGGTAATAATTAAAATACTGTATCATGAATCCTCCTTGCTGCCCTTCTTCCTGAAATAAGCCACGATCGGGTAATGATCCGAGTACCTGGTTCTTATTATTTCAAAATAACTGTTCAGCAAGGCATCGTCGTAAAGAATATAGTCGATGCGGTTGGGTGGATAGTTCCCTTTGTAGGTGAAACCCGCGCCATAACCGGATGTTACAAATGAATCATTTAGTCCCCGGCGGATCTTCCTGTATACATAAGAAACCGGGGTGTCGTTGAAATCACCGATGACAATCACAGGATAAGGCGATTTTTTGATATGGTCCTTTACGAGTTGTGCCTGAATGGAGCGGCTTACAAACCCTTTTTTAAGCCTGGCAGAAAGATTCCTTACTTCATTTTCCCTGTCAGCGGAGGAAGTCATTTCTTCAATGAACGATCTCTCCATCCTTTTAAGCCTGAAGGATTCCAGGTGGTTATTGTAGATCCTGAAAGTATCCTTCTGTATTATGACATCAGTAAAGATTGTCAGGCTCGATGACCCGGGATGTATAATTTCACCTTTTCTTATAATAGGATACCTTGTGAAGGTTACCACACCGAAATACCTGTTCTTGCCGCTTCCCAGAAGCTTGATGTGCGAGTTGTATTTAATTTGTGTTGCAGCGTTGACCGATTGAGCTGTTTGTGCCGGATTGCCCGTCGTGAAGAATTCCTGCATGCAGAGAATTTCCGGCTTTTGTGATTTAACAAAGTTCATCACATTCTTTTGTGAGGTCGCACCTTTCCCTTCGAAAAAATTGAACATGTGCACATTATAACTCATAACCTTGAAGGTTCCTTCCTTCTCGCCTTTTGTCCTGAAAAGCTGTATGTAGTTCAGAAAATGACCGAAACCAAGCGCGATAAGGACCACTGAAACCAGGGCTTCGTACCTGAGAAGCATTGCCCACATTATAACAATGAAGATGTTGAGCAGCAGGATGTATGGATACGCGAGACCGAAAAATGCAGGCAGGGCGAAATCATCGGGATTGATAAGAACAGCCAGGTAGGACATGAGCAGGGCCAGTCCAAGCAGAATATTTATTACCAGAAGGATCCTGTAAAAAACCCTTTTCAGGAAAGGCTTGTCAGTTTTTGTTCTGGCTTTCCCTGAAGAGGATTTCTTTTTCTTCTTTTGTAAGGCTTTCATATCCGCCTTTTGAAATTTTATCGAGGATGCTGTTGATTGTGTTCTGCCTCTCTGCCTTTATTGCATTATAATCATAATCCGAAACAGGCTTTTTGTACGTTACCTTCAGCTTCCTTGGTTTGAAGATGGTTGCAAAAAAATCGATTATCCTGTTGAACCCTTTGCCCATATCACGCCCCTTGCGTAGGTTCAACGTATAAAAATATCCAAAAAGGGCTCCTCCTATATGAGCCAGCTTACCCCCTGAATTAACAGAAAAATCAACTACCGAGGTGAGGATAAAGATTCCAAGGGCCATGTATTTGATCTTTATCCTTCCCAACAGCAGGAGATTAATGGAGTAGTCCGGAACATATGCCGATATTGCGACAACCACAGCCAGGACCGACGCAGATGCTCCTATAGCCATGGACTCGGATATCATACCCGTGAATGCCGGGAAGATGTTGAATGAAGCTATGTACATTATGGCTCCGAAGATTCCTCCGAGAAGATAGACCGCTACAAGCTTCCTTTGATCGAGGTATTCCAGGAAAATTTTTCCAAACCAGTATAACCAGAGCATGTTGAACAGGATATGCAATATATCCTTGTGTGTGAACATATACGTCAGAAGTGTCCATGGTCTTAAGATAAGCTTGTTAAGATCTGCCGGCACCGATAAAACAGACATCGCGGCTGTTGGAATGGCCTGATTCCTGAGTAGAAAACCCAGTATTGCGGCAACTGCCAGGAGCAGGAACACCGCAATATTGATGTATATGAGCTTAGTTAAGTTATTGCCGGTTTTGAAAGTCCTTACAATATCGTCCCAGATTCCCATCAATAAAATGTGTTAGTATTTTTTCTCCAGTACCTGATTAGAATATAGCCAAACAGCATCCCTCCAAGATGAGCCGCATGAGCTATGTTGCTGCCCGGTTGTGTTATCGCCATCCATAATTCGAGAGCGCCATAACCCATTACGAAATATTTTGCCCTGATTGGAATGGGTGGAAAGAGCAACATAAGCTGGGTATTTGGGAAAAGGACCCCGAAAGCCAGCAATATGCCAAAAACTGCTCCGGAGGCGCCCACCGTCGGCGTATTTAGAAGTATGATAAGCTTGGCTATCTGGGGATCGAGGATTTCATCAGCAGCTATGCCCTGGGTAAAGTACTCAGAAGCTTTTTCAAGTGCGAAATTCACACTCGACTGATCCATATGGGAAATGAGGGCATTGTACTGGAATGCAATGACTGTCTCATGGGTCAGTGCAGCGCCGAATCCGCAGACAAGATAATAAACAAGGAAGCGCTTTGGGCCCCACGTTGTCTCGAGCACCTGACCGAAGATGAACAATGCGTACATGTTGAAGAACAGGTGCCAGAAACCTCCGTGCATGAATATATGAGTGATAATCTGAACCGGCATGAACCGTTCGGACTTTGGAAAATATAGTCCGAGAATACTGTTCAGATCAACTCCGAAAACGCTCGCCCCGGCATAATAAGCAAGGAGCATTATAACATTCAGCATTATGATGTTCTTGACTACCGGCGGTAGCCCGAAGAATCCTCTGCCATATCCGTTCATTAATTGCTATTTATGATTTAACCTGCATCATTTAGAAGATAAAAGACAAAAGTAAAAAGATAAAAGTTGTCATGAAACCCTGAAACTCTGAAACCCTGAAATATACTTTTGTCTTTAACCTTTTATCTTTTGTCTTTAACTTTTGTCTTTACAGTCCTCAATTGTCAGGCCAATTATTTTAAAAAGTCAAATTGTCACAATATCAGTTAAACTTCTTATCAATATCCTCGAGGGTGATAATCGTTATAACAGGCTTTCCCTTAGGTGAATAGTTCGGAGACTGGCAGGCAAACAGGCTGTCGAAAAGCTGTTCCATTTCATCTTTGTTCAGCATCTTCCCGTAAGGGATTGCCGATGCGCCTGCCATTGAAGAAGCAATTTTTTCCCTTGCATTTGCAACCGGTGAACCTTCAGTGCTTTTATAATCCTCAATCAGGATCTCAATCATCTGGAGTGTGTCAGGTGATTCGTTCAATGCTGGCCTGCCGGTAATTGTAATCCTGTTATCTCCGGGATGCTCGAACCTGAATCCCAGCGTTGAAAGCTCCTTTTCAATCTCTGTTAGGACCGAGTAATCAGCGGGATTTAGCTGGGTTGTCAGCGGAAACATATCAGCCTGGCTTACGGAATGCCCGTTATTCAGGCAATCCCTGAACTGCTCGAAAAGAACCCTTTCATGTGCCCTTTTCTGATCGATAAGCATCAGCCCCGATTTCACCTGGCAGACTATGTATTTATTTTTTATCTGGAAAAACTTTCTTCCGGTATCATTAACCGAAACAGGATTTTCATGTTTCGTTTCCAACCCCGAATAAAGCTTTTGCCAGCCTCCTGGATTCTCCTTTTCGAACTTTTCTATATAACCGTTTCTTTGTCCGGATGTCTCTTCTCCATCGAATGGATTAAATGCTGAATTGACCTTAATGACAGGCTGTTCCGGCATGCTGCGTCCTCCCGGCAAAACAGGTATTTCAACCAGACCTTCGTTTTCGAAATCAATAGACGGAACTATATTGAACCTACCGAGGGCTTCTTTCACCGATGCCATGAGGATCTGCCATATGGCACGCTCATCTTCGAACTTGATCTCTGTTTTAGTGGGGTGGATATTTATGTCTATTGAAGCCGGATCGGCTTCCATGAAGATAAAATAAGAAGGGATCGCCTCGGATGGAAGTATATTCTGGTATGCCTCAACAACTGCTTTGTGGAAATATGGATGTTTCATGTAGCGGTTATTGACAAAGAAAAACTGTTCACCGTATGTTCTCCGTGCATTCTCTGGTTTCCCGATGAACCCCTGAATTGTTATCAGACTTGTTTCGGTCTCAACAGTAATAAGGTCCTGGTTGATCTGCCTGCCAAATACCCCGATTATACGCTGCCGGAGATTTCCTGAAGGCAGGTTGTAAATTTCGCTTTCGTTATGATGCAGGCTGAATCTGAGACCAGGATGTGCAAGCACAATTTTCTGAAACTCATTGATTATATGCCTTATTTCAGTGCTGTCTGATTTCAGGAATTTGCGCCTTGCCGGGATATTGTAGAAAAGATTTTTTACCGAGAATGAGGATCCTGCAGGACAGCTGCATGGCTCCTGCTTTTCCACCCTTGAACCATTTATTTCTATAATGATCCCGGAATCTTCATCCCTCAGCCTGGTTTTAAGTTCCACCATTGCAACTGCTGCAATAGAGGCTAGAGCTTCTCCCCTGAATCCTTTTGTCTTTATTGCGAAAAGATCCTGAGCCGAAGTGATTTTTGAAGTTGCATGTCTTTCGAATGCCAGCCTGGCATCCGTTTCGCTCATACCGGTTCCGTTGTCGATAATCTGAATAAGTGTTTTTCCCGAATCCTTAATGACAACTTTTATTTCATCAGCGCCTGCATCGACCGAATTCTCCATCAGCTCTTTCACCACCGAGGCGGGCCTCTGAATAACCTCGCCTGCAGCAATCTGGTTAGCCACTGAATCCGATAATAATTTGATCACATCAGGCATTTATTCAGAATATTTTTATCATTGGTTTTATCAGTGGATCGCAGAAGAAGCCGGCTTTAAAATTATTTTGCAAATATATAAATAAATGGCTGATGTTTTTATACTGCTTATGACCTGAAAATCAGGGTCAAACAATTATTATCACGTGCCGGTGGATGAATAACGGGGAGAATTTGTATATTGAACGATTATAACAAGGATTATGAAGGTACGGATTTTCTTCACATGTGTTCTGGCAGTACTGATAGTCGGAGGTTGCGGAAAGAATAAAGACAAGGATTCTATCAGTGTAATGACCCTGAATGTCAGATATGACAACCCTCGCGATAGTATAAATGCCTGGCCCAACAGGGCTAAACATGTTTGCGATTTTATAACGGATGAATCTCCGGATGTCCTTGGAATGCAGGAAGTGCTGTCTTCTCAGTACAACTATCTTGATTCTATGCTTACTGATTATGCCTCAGTGGGAGTCGGCCGCGATGACGGGCTGAAGGGTGGTGAAATGAACCCTGTCTTTTACAGGAAAGACAGGTTCGATCTCATACGGACAATAACCTTCTGGCTTTCCGATACACCTGAGTTTCCCGGTTCAAAAGCCTGGGGATCATCACTCCCACGGGTAGTCACCTGGATGGAACTGGCCGACAGGGATACACACGATCATTTCTATTTTTTCAACACTCATTTTGCGCATGATTCAGATTCGGCAAGAATAATGAGCAGCAAAGTCCTTCTCGACAGGGTTTCCGAAATTGCCGCGGGGTTTCCGTTTGTTATAACAGGTGATTTCAACATGGAGCCGGACAGCAAAGGATATTCGATACTCACGGGTCCCGAGGAAAGCGTTTCGTTGCTGCGCGACTCGTACTTTATTTCCGAAGAAAAGCCTTACGGACCTGCATATACATTCAACGGTTTCTCCGACAAACCGGGTTCCGGAAGGATAGATTATATCTTTGTAAAAAACGGGACAAAAGTTCTTGGGCATAAGACTATCATTCACAAGGATGGTAATGTCTTCCTCTCTGACCATTGGCCTGTAATTGCGAGGATTTCATTCAATTAGCATCATAACTACTGATATTTTCACCTCGACGGAAGAATGCCGTTGTTCAACCAAAGGGTGATCCTTCCCATACGGTCGTAGGGTGGATACGGGTGCATGCCTCCTGTTACAAAATCAGGTTTGCCGTCGTTGTTGAAG
>JBLNAO010000083.1:0-20799 GCA_050259395.1 Chloroflexota bacterium | reverse complement strand
AGACAATAAGAAATTCATTTGAGTTATTATTTTATAGATATTTTTGTTTTTTAAAAAATATTCATGCGCTTCAGGAGGATCCGTGTCAGGGAAGAATACAGGCTTAAATTCCGTCTTTTTCTTTTATTGTTTGTCGTGTTATGCCTCATCTTCATTCCCGGTTCACACAGGGCATTGATGACTTCATTTTTCAGCACAAAATGCCGCAATGATCAGCCGGTCTACAGCAGGAGGCTGACCGACAGGATAGTCGATTATTCTGCGGAAGCAAGACTCACAGGAATTGAAAAATGCAACGATGCGGGAGACGTTTCAAGAAAAGTACTTTCCGGAAAACTCCGCAGGGTGAGAAGCTGCATGCATTACAAAGTTGAAGATCTCACCTACAGCTATCCTTACCTGACACGTGACAGTAAAAGGCTGCTCGATGAAATTGGAAGAAGATTCAATGAGAAAATAGGGAAAGAGGGTCTTAAAGGCTCAAGATTCATAATAACATCAATGACAAGGACTTCGGAAAAATTAAAAGGGCTGGGCAGGACCAATGGCAATGTTTCAGACAATAGCCCACATCTTAACGGGAACGCTTTCGACATATCCTATGCACGTTTCTCTTTCCTGAAGTACCGGGTAACCGAGTGTGACAGATGGTATATGAAGGAGGCTCTTGCCGAAGTGATATACGAGCTGCGAAAAGAGAAAAAATGCTGGGCAACATATGAGAGGCAGCAGGGCTGTTTTCATGTTGTTTCAAGATAGATAATCAGCCCGGAATCAGTTAAACCAGTATGATACCTTAACAACAAGGCCACGGTTCTTTGTTGAAAAATCTCCCGTATACGAGTTCTCAGTGTAAACGATGAAGAGGTCTGATACCGGTGCAAACCGCCACTGGAACCTGACGTTCGTGTTCAGATTATCCACCTGGTCATTATACTGGACAAATGTTGTCAGGAATATTTTGTCTGTGAAGGTGATATCGAGCTTCGGGCTGATGAGAACCAGGTTGGCGCTGTTGTATGGCAGCGGAAGTGAAATGTCGTTGTAGCTGGCCATCAGTTCAATACTGCCGTAAGGCTGAAACCTGTATCCTGCCGAAGCCGCCACGTTCCACCGTGTCCCATTGTAATATGAGCCTAAACCTGCATCCACTGACCATGTAAACAGTTTTCTCGAATCCGAGTCAAAGCCTATACCCGCATTTTTCCATGTATAGGATGTGCCTGCAGGAAGAGGCACTCCTCCTGTATTTGTAGGGCTGAACGGATTGGCAAGCAAAACATATAATTCATTCAGGTCGATGCTTATCTGGCTTCTGTCACGGAATCCAATGTTATAACCCAGTGATGTCTGCCTGTCAGTCAGGTCAAAGTCCTTATTATATAACATATCGAGGCTTAGGGAAGGACCGTGACTGAGTACAATTCCTCCTTTGGGATACATGCTGTACCGGAAAGTGGGATTTATTTCATAATAGCCTTTACGCCGTATGTAGCCTGCTTCTGAGATGTAGTCCGATCCCACCCACGAACCGGTCATTCCTGCCCTGAAATATCGGGTTGAAAAGTTGATGTTCCCGGAAGTTGCTGCTGCTTCAGCCGAAGCCCCGGGATAAAATGACTGGTGATAAAATGCCTTGCCTGTCCACCTGTTATCGGGACTTGCAAGATTATATTCAAGTCCCGCTACACGGTTATAACCCAGCCCCTTATATACTGAATCGCTGAAACTACCTGTAATTTGCTTGTTGATCATGAAAGCAGATATGCTTGACCTGCTGAATACCTGCTGCTGCAAAACCGATACGAAATAATTGCCGGCCGGTGTGATTCCTTTGTCACCGGTCTGCATGTCCATTACTCCGATCCTGAGCTTATCGTTCAGCTTACCACTTAGCCTCATCCCTGCGAGAACAGGCACATCCAATCCTATCCTCCGTGAGAAAAATGGCCGGGCTGCAGCATTGCCGAGACTGGCAAAAAGGTCGCTGTTTTCAAGAAAAAACTGCCTCCGCTCGGGAAAGAACAGCTCAAAACGATCAAGGTTCGTTGTCTGCCTGTCTTCCTCCACCTGCGAGTAATCAGGATTAACAGTCACATCGAGGGAGAGTGAATTTGATAGCATCATTTTGGCATCGAAACCTGCTCCTTTACTCCATTTGGCAGGTTCATCCTTAAGGTAATTCCGTGTGACCTTGCCGGTAACGTAAGGAATGAGCGAGAAACGCAAACCCGATTTGCTGAGAGGTTTGTCCCATGCAAGTGTTCCCGTATAAGCAAGGTCGCAATGATTGAACTGCCTTGGCATCGGCGCCCATGCTGATTTCTCGTTTGTTTTAAGGTCGAGCCTTCCGAAGTTGATTCCCCATGCGGTATCTGAATCAGAATATCTCAGGTTTCTTAACGGTATGCTGAGTTCTGCAATCCACCGGTCGTCGTAACTTTTCACTGAAGATCTCCATTTGGCATCCCAGCTCATGTTCACCTTGCTTCCGTCATACCCGATGTGGTCGTACTGGACACCGGCAGCCGAGATATAGAAGCCAAATCCGTTAGTCTGATCATTGAATGTATCGAAGAATACCGCGAAATTATCGCTTCCCATAAATGTGAAGTCCCGCCTGAGGGATTGAACCGGTCGTTTCCCGGGAGTCGGGTCGTAGCAAAGGGCAGCCAGGTAAATGTTGGAAGCATCATGAGCCACCATGACCATTGTCTGAGCCTTTGCAAAACCGGTATCTGTGGGTGTAACCCTCTGGAACTTTCCTGATTTTTCTGCCGTCTTCCATATCTCCTCATCGAGTATACCGTCAAGATTGATTTTTTCAGAAGTTTCATTGATGTGAATGACATATTTATCCCGGTTGACTGCTTTTGACTGACCTTGTAAATAGGCAGTGGAAACAATGAGACACACGATTATTACTGCAAGCTTTTGACCCTTCATTACATAGTTGTTGTTTAACCGGAACAGGAAACTGGATTTTCAAAACCGGGCATGGGGAGGGAAAGATAATTCATTCATTATCAGAAAAAGCAGAAAGATTGTTAAAAATCATTAAACCCAAGCCTCTCAAACTTGTTAAATACTTGATCCCTTAATCAGTATTCCCGTAATAACTTATTAATCTTCAAGCCATGACAACCAAAGTGATAAAAGCGTACGGCACTCATCTTGCCAATGCTCCCCTTGAATTGCTGAACATCAAAAGGAGAAGCACAACACCGCACGATGTTGAAATCGATATTCTTTACTGCGGGGTCTGTCACTCCGATCTGCACACTGCCCGTAACGAATGGCACGGCACCATCTATCCCGTTGTTCCAGGGCATGAAATAGTCGGGAAAATTGTACGGGTTGGTGATGAAGTAAAGAAGTTTAAAACAGGCGACTTTGCGGCCGTGGGTTGCATGGTTGATTCCTGTCGCGAATGTTTACATTGCAAAGAAGGGCTCGAGCAATATTGCGATACAGGTAATATCCTGACTTACAACAGCCCTGACAAACACCTTGGAGGCCAGACTTACGGAGGTTATTCAGAGAACATCGTCGTCGACGAAGATTTCGTTCTTCGCGTGCCAAAAAACCTTGATCTTGCAGGAACAGCACCCCTCCTCTGCGCGGGTATAACAACCTGGTCGCCTTTAAGGCACTGGAATGCCGGTCCCGGAAAAAGGATCGGAGTTGTCGGTATTGGCGGTCTCGGGCACATGGGCATTAAGCTTGCCAAAGCTCTCGGCGCGCATGTCGTGGTGTTCACAACATCTCTTTCGAAAACAGAAGATGCAAAACGACTTGGTGCAGACGAAGTTGTCCTGTCACGTGATGAAAGGCAGATGAAGCAGTACTCGAACAGGCTTGATTTCATCCTTGACACAGTCTCCGCAGCCCATGATATCGATGAATATCTGCGACTTCTTAAAACAGATGGCGTAATCGTGCTTGTCGGTGCACCGGAGGATCCGCTTTCTGTGGCAGCTTTCAGCCTTATCCCCCAGAGAAAGAGCTTTGCAGGATCGACGATAGGAAGCATAGCCGAAACCCAGGAGATGCTCGATTTTTGTTCGAAGCATAATATAACTGCAGATATTGAACTTATAAATATCAGCCAGATCAACGAGGCATATGAACGTTTGTTAAGGAGCGATGTCAAGTACAGGTTTGTTATCGATATGGCTTCGCTTAAGAACCAAGGTAAGTAAATGAAGTGTGGCCTGAGTGCATCAGGGAATTCAGGGATCAAAAAACTAACCCCGTAATCCAGCCCCAGAAAACATACCTGGCGAATTTCCCTGCAAGCATTGCAATGGCTGTAACCAGCACATTAGCCTTTAGCAGGCCGAGCCCGACAGCAAAGATATCCCCCACGAAAGGAAGCCAGCTCAGAAATGCGAAGATGGCGCCGCGTTTATAAAGCCGGTCGTGCCATTTTTCAATTGTCGGACGTTTCACACGCAGATATTTTTCAATCCATTCCCATTTACCGAGATAACCGATGCCATAGCTGCTCATCCCTCCAAGCCAGTTCCCTGCAGTGGCAACAAGAACAGCAGAGTATGGATCTGTTCCCGAGGCAATAAGATATGCAAGCAGCGCTTCCGAGCTGAACGGTACAACGGTGGCCGCCAGGAAACTGGCAAGGAATAATCCCCACAGGCTGTAATCGAATAATCCTTCCATGAACTGCAAATTTGCAGATTCAATCTGAATACTGCCTTGAAACAACGACGGAATTATGACTTTTTTTAGATGTAGCAGCTTAAAAACTTCTTTATGGTCTTAAAAACAATTACTTGCAGTTGTCATTCCCATATTAAAAACAGTTGATCAGCGAATCACCGGTCTTCTTCGACGTTTGTCAGGCATCTGTCGATCATGCTTAAATCACTTCAATTTCCTGGATAAATTTGAAATTAATGGTACGATCTCATGACATCTTTGTATAAAACCTTTAAAACTTAAGATAATGGATAACGAAAAAAACGGTAATTCCTTTACAAGGCGGAAATTTCTGCAGACCACGGCAGGAGTGGCTGCCGGCTTTACAATCATACCAAGCGTGGCAATGGGGAAAACTCTCGGCCATCAGGCTCCAAGCGATACTCTTAATGTTGCGCTTATTGGTGCCGGCAGCCAGGGTTCGGGCGACATCGGCAGCATCTGCAAACCTGAAGTAACTACGGCAGGCCAGAGCCCGATGGGGATGGCAGCAAAGCCCGGTACTGAGAAGCTTGTTGCTGTTTGCGATGTTGACTGGGGCTATGCTCCGGTGCTGAATACATTCGATAAATATCCAAGTGCAAAAAAATACAAAGACTGGAGGCTGATGTTTGACGAGATGGGAAAATCGATCGATGCCGTTGTTGTCGCAACTTCAGATCACAACCACGCCAATCCCTCTGCTACGGCAATCACACTCGGCAAGCATGTATATTGTGAAAAACCACTCACTCATACTATATATGAATCGCGTCTTCTCACCAAACTTACAAAGAAATACGGTGTTGCGACCCAGATGGGGAACCAGGGTTCTTCCGGTGATGGTGTACGACAGGCTTGTGCCTGGGCATGGGCCGGCGAAATAGGGGAAGTCAAAAAAGTAGATGTATGGTCCGCGAGACCTATCTGGCCCCAGGGACTTGACACTCCCACTGATGTTCAGAAACCACCGAAAACCCTCGACTGGAATCTCTGGATCGGTCATATGCCATTCAGACCATACAATGCCGCTTATCACCCATGGAACTTCAGGGGATGGTGGGATTTTGGGACAGGGGCTTTCGGCGATATGGCATGCCACAACATGCATCCCGTCTTCAAGGTGCTTAAGCTGGGATATCCGACAAAGGTACAGGGGCAGTCCACCACACTAAAGAAAGATGCCTGCCCTCATGCACAAATCGTAAAAATGACTTTCCCGGCACGCACTAATCTTCCGCACATGGCGATGCCTGAAGTTGAAGTGTCATGGTATGATGGAGGGTTCAAGGCTATGATGCCTGAGAACCTTCCGGAAGGAAAGGCATGGCAGGATGAAGGTTGTGCATTGTACGGCACAAAAGACACACTTATACTCGGAAGTCATGGCGCAAATGCATATCTGCTTTCGGGAAGAACACCAAAATCACCTGAAGTGCTCAGGGTTGTGCCTGACAATAACCATTACCTCGATTGGGTGGCTGCATGTAAAGATCCTGATCTCCGCGATAAAACAGCATCGCACTTCGGAGAGGCAGGACCTTTCAATGAGATGGTTCTCATGGGTGTCCTCGCGGTCAGGCTGCAAAAGCTGAACAGAATACTGGAATGGGATGGCGTGAATATGCAGTTCACAAATATTTCCGACAGCGAAAAAGTTTCAACATGGTCTCAATTGCTCGATATCGGAAAGATGATGGCAGCAGCCGCTGCGGCCGCAAGAAATGCCGGAGGTGCACAAGCCGGCGGCCAGAGAGGCGGTGGAGCATCATTCCCGGGAATGCCCGGATCTGAAGATCCGAGTTCAAGAAACGTTAAGGAATTTGTGTCAGCACTGATAAAGCACGAATACCTCAACGGATACAAGCTTCCGGATATGCCGGCGTAGTTAATTTCATAGGTATGATTGTAAGGAGGGTGTGCTCAGCGCCCTCCTTTTGTTTGTATTTGCGTACATTTACAAAATGGACCGGGGCATGAATATATTTTTTCGTTACAGGGTTTGGTGGCACATCCTTTTCTGGGTTGTCTGGTATTTCTTCTATATCCTTACCTACAGCAGTGGAGTGCTTGAGAAAACCCAGTTCATTCACAATCTGTACCTTCTGCCGGTAAGGGTCCTATTTACATACCTTCTCATTTACTGGATGCTGCCCGAGTTTCTTCTCAAAAGAAAATTCGTCCTTTTTTCTGTTCTGGCAGTATTGCATGCAGTCCTTTTCGGACTTTCTGTCTGGTATGTTCTTTACCTTGTAACAGGTTTTGGAATGAATGACATCATTCCTTTCATCAGGCCATTGGTGCTTAATTACCAGATACCAGCCACTGCAGCTGCTATTTACATGTTCAAAAGATGGTACCTTATCCAGCAGTACACTCTCAATCTTGAAAAGGAAAAGGTAGAAGCTGAGCTTAACTTCCTGAAGTCCCAGATCCATCCGCACTTTCTATTTAATACATTGAATAACCTTTATGCCCTCACTCTGAAGAAATCAGACAATGCTCCGGATATGGTCATCCGTTTGTCGAATCTCCTGGAATATACCCTTTACAGCGGAAAAGAGCAGGAGGTCGAGCTTCAGGAGGAGTTGAAACAGCTTATCGGATTTATAGATATCGAGAAATTAAGATTTGGCAACCGCCTGAATCTGAAGATCAATATCACTGAAGATCTCAACGGATTGCTCATCGCTCCGCTTATGCTTCTTCCTTTTGTCGAGAACAGCTTCAAGCATGGTGCAGGCAATGATCTGAAATCTCCATTCATCGACATTAATGTGGAAGTCCGGGATAACAGGCTCTTATTCAGGATTGTCAACTCCTATAGCAGCGAAACAGGAAAATTCGAAAGTTATAAGGAAAGAATCGGCCTGAAAAATGTCAGGAGAAGGCTTGAGCTTCTTTATCGCGACAAGCATAAACTTGAAATAAAGCAGAATGCAGATACTTTTGATGTGAATCTTGAAATAGAGCTGAAGACTTCACAAATCACCGCGAAGATATGAAGTATAACTGCATAATTGTGGATGATGAGCCCCTGGCCATTGAAGTGATCAAAACACATGCAGGCAACACGGGCATACTTCAGATCGTTGCAGAGTGCAGTAATGCCAGCGAGGCATTCCAGGCACTGAAAACCAATAAGGTGGACCTGATGTTTCTCGACATCCAGATGCCCGGCATGAAAGGGACAGACTTACTCAGGAGCCTGGCTGAGCCGCCCAGGGTTATTCTCACAACTGCTTACAGGGATTATGCTTTTGAAGGGTATGAGCTCAATATTGTGGATTACCTGCTTAAGCCGGTCTCATACGACAGGTTCGTGAAAGCTGTCGATAAATTCATTAACCTGGAATCAAGAAAGACGGAAAAGACGGGTGATGAGAAGTATATCTATCTTAATATCAATAAGAAGGTTCACAAGATCTTTCTAAATGAAATTATTTATGTTGAAAGCATAAAGGATTATCTCACAATACATACCGTATCGGGAGAGATAGTTGCAAAGCACACCATAACAGCTTTTGAATCTGTTCTTCCTCAGGATGATTTCGTAAGGATCCACCGGTCGTTCATTGTCGCGATAAAGAAGATAAAAGGCTTCAATGCGCATTCGGTTGATATTGGCAACAAGGAGCTTCCAATCGGTCAGATGTACCAGGCCGGAGTTTTTGAAAAGCTGAATTACCCCTATTCAAGGATCTGAAATGCTTTGTCGACAGTTATGGTGCCTCCGGATACGGAAAACCAGTGTATGTCGACGGAAAAGTCAGAAGACAGATGAATTGTTAAATTTGTAACAAGGCCTTTGGCTGATTCAGTGAAAACAAATTAACATATTTAATTCATGAAAAAGATTTTATTGATAATCTGTACATTATTTTTCGTGACACTGGCTGGGTCAGCCATGTCGGAGAATCCGGGCAAAGCCGGTAAAAAGCTCGGTATTGCAACATATTCGGTGAAGGGTCTTGAATCGGATATTGAAGGATCGTTCAAAGCTCTTCAGGCTGATGGATATGTGGTTATGGAGATTTCTAATTACAACGCCTCGAACGGCACCATTGCAGGGTACAAGCCTGCCGAGTACTCAGCCCTGGCTGAAAAATACGGGCTCGATATTATTTCAAGTCATGCAAGGGCAAAGTTTGATGCAAAGGATGCTGACGGCACTGTTGCAGCCTGGGGAAAAGTATTTGACGATCATAAAGCAATGGGCTGCAAGTATGTGGTTTTCCCGATGAACTTCTGGTCAAATACCGCAGAAGGCCTTAAGCAGGAATGCGCACTTATGAACAGGATAGGCGAAGAAGCGAACAAAAGAGGAATCAAATTCGGATATCACAATCACAGCTTCGAATTTGCAACCGTGCCGGGAACAAGCCAGACGTTTGAAGAGTTCCTGATCGGCAATACCGATCCGTCGAAAGTATTTTTCCAGCTCGATGTTTACTGGTCCTCAATCGGCGGCCAGGATCCGGTTGCCTTCCTTAAGAAATATCCTGAGCGCATAAAAGTTCTTCACATAAAGGATGATTATGTTATCGGCGAAAGCGGAACCATAGATTACAAAGCCATCTTCACCCAATTCTACAAGAACGGTTACGAAGACTGGTTTGTTGAAATGGAATCGAAGATGACACCCGAACAGAAACAACAGTCCCTTGCCATGATGGAAGGAATGAAGAAGAGAATGGTCGAAGGTGGCGGCAATCCTTTTGGTGGCCCACAGGGTGGAGCACGTCCACAGGGCGGTCAGCCGCAGGGTAACGCCCAGGGCGGACAACCCCAGGGTGGTCAGCCGCGCCAGGGGGCTGCACAGACGCCACCTGCAGGATTCGGCCCACAGGATCCTAAAGTTGTTGCAGAACAGTTGAAGACCTCGCTTGAAGGTATAAAAGCCAGTGCCGACTACCTCAGGAATGCCGATTTTGTAAAATAAAGGTTCTTTTCAGATTATAAAAGAAGCTGTCTTATAAGAGGACAGCTTCTTTTATTTAATTTAAGCAGCTCCATAATGTCCTGAAACAGATTTAATTCAATTGCTTTTTAATATTTTTAGTAATAATTTTACTTAAAATAATTATCTGCCATGAAAACCAATAACCGTCGTGATTTCCTCAGAAAAAGCATGCTTGGTATTTCCGGGGCTGCATTGATGCCTTCAGTTCTCAAATCATATCCGCCAGCTGCAACTCTGGTGCCGGCACCCGAAATTCCCTTCCGGACGATGGGAAGAACGGGCATCAAAACGCCTTTGATAAGTTTCGGTACTGCAGGTGTTACCTCTCCGGGGCTATTAAAAGCCGCTTATGAAGCCGGCGTAAGGTTGTTCTTCTCAGCAAATTACTATGGTGAAGGAAACAATGAAATGCTTGTGGGAGACGCGTTGAAAAACATGCCCAGGGAATCCTATTTTATCGGGACAGCATCAGTGCCGGATGGTATTGATATGAGGACGGGGCTATTGCCCAGGTCTTTCACGGCTGATTCGTACATGAAAAAGACGGAAGCAAGCCTGAAAAGATTTGGCATCGATTATATTGATTTTGTACTCCTTCCCTATGCCGGCAAAAAAGAAACAGTGTTGAATGATGCTGTTCTTAAAACATTCGAGGCAGTAAAAAAGCAGGGAAAAGCAAAATTCGTGGGTATTGCTTCACACGGTGACACTGAAGAAGCTCTCAATGCCGCTGCAGGTTCGGGAATCTACGATGTTGCAATGATAGCCTATAATTTCAAGCTGCAGAATCCTGATTCACTGAATGCAACCATCTCCAATGCTGTAAAAGCAGGAATGGGAATTGTTGCGATGAAATCAACTGCCGGAGCAGAGCGGCAAAAATCAGGTCAGCCGTTCAATTCCGATGCTGCACTGAAATGGGTACTTCAGAATATGAATATCTCGTCGATCGTTTCCGGCATGACATCACTTGAAGAGCTCAACAAGAATCTTGCGATGGTACAAAACCTTAAGATGACCAGCCAGGAAATGAAGGATCTTGGCATTGCATCGCTTCCCTCCACTGATGGATTATATTGCAGGCAATGCAAACAGTGTCTTTCACAATGCCCATATAATATTGACATTCCTACAATGATGAGAAGTTACATGTATGCATATGGGTACAGGAATACCGAACATGCCTGGTATGCTCTGTCGGATGCAGGTATAAAAGGAAATCCATGCAATGATTGCGAATCGTGCAAGGTTAACTGCAGTTCCGGATTCGATATAAAAAACAAGGTTACAAAAATTGCACGGTTAAGTGATATCCCGAAAGAATTTTTACACTCCTGATCTTTGTTTGCTTTATGAATAAACTTAATTTTTTCGGTGTCGGTCCAAAGATCGGCAGCATCATGCTTCCCTGGCTGGCTGCATCTATTGTTCTGAGCATTCTTTTCAAAGAGACTTTCCTGATCTCGGAAATATATCACAAAGCTGTTTTTTTTGCCGGGCTGGTCTTGCTGATTGTGGGATTCATATTCTATTTCAGCACTATCCCTCAACTCCTGAAAGGCATTAAAGAAACAAAACTGGTTGTAAACGGGACATTTTCGCTTTGCTGCAACCCCCTTTATGCTGCTATCATTTTGCTGATAGTCCCTGGTGTGGCATTGATGATGAATTCCTGGCTGGTACTGACAACCACCATTGTGGGGTATGTCGTTTTCAAGATGTTCATAGCGAAGGAATATGAGGAACTTGAAAAGTTCTTCGGTGATGAATATGTGAAATACCGTGAAAGGACTCCTGAGTTCTTTCCTTTTTTGAGGAAGTGAAGCCTGTCGTTGTTCAGGTGTTAAGCGATTTGATCCTTGAGACCATCAGGGTGATTCCAACGCCGAATATTCCTATGAGGGCAAATGAATAACGCAATCCGAATGCTTCAGAGATGTAGCCGATAACAGGCGGTCCCATCAGGAATCCGAAATAGCTCACACTGGCTACTGTTGCCAGTGCGATCCCGGGCGGTACTTTTGCCACCCTGCCTGCTGCGCTGTAAACCGAAGGTATTATGCTGGAAACTCCCAAACCCACTATCATGAATGCAATCGTTGATGCAATGAGGTTTGGAAAAAGAACCGCTGTATAAAGTCCCGCGGATATCATTAAGCCACAGATCTGAAGGAGCTTTTTCCTGCCAATCCTAGAGATTATGAAATCGGCAAGGAACCTGCCTGATGCCATCATCACCATGAATGATGCATATCCTAAAACCACCAGCGAGGGAGGAGCTTCAACCACATCCTTGAAGTAAATCCCGCTCCAGTCGAACATAGTGCCTTCGCTTGCCATGCTGAAGAAACCTATTATGCCCAATCCAACAAGCGCCTTTTCCGGTTTGTTGAAGAATTTCCGGCGCGGCTCTTCGGGATTAATGGCAGGTTTGCCCTTTATCAAATGCTTATTGTTGAACAATATGATGATTGAGACAATTCCTATTATAGTAACAAAGTGCCAGTAAGGAATTACATTCAGGTTTATCATCAGCATCCCTACAAGGGCCCCTGTAAAACCAGCGATGCTCCAGCCTCCATGAAAAGATGCCATTATTGATTTGCCATAGAGTTTTTCGGTTGAAACGCCCTGCGTGTTGATCGATATATTGCAGAGATTTCCTGCTATTCCGAAAAGGAATAATGCAATTCCGAGCTGCCAACCCTCGGTTACAAGCCCAAGGTTACTCATGCATACCGTATATGCAGGAAGTGCAAACAGGGCAACATTCCGGCTCCCGAATTTTGTTACAATTTTGCCTGAGAAGGTCATCATGAGAAACTGTGCAATGGGAAGACAGAAAAGTACTGTTCCGAATGCAGCATCGTTCAGGTGAAGCTTTGTTTTGATATCGGGTATCCTGCTTGCCCAGGAAGCAAAAACCAATCCCATGCAGAAAAAATACAGGAAGACGGCTAAACGGGTCCTTGCTTTGCTGCCATTAGAATCCACTTTTTCTGAGAAAACCGTATCCGCATCTGCCATATTTTCACCCCGGGGTAATGGAGGCACAAAATTAAGGATTTTGAGCGAACCCTTCAAAAATTGTTCAACCGGATTTATGAATTCACTCTACCATTTGCAGATGCTCTCTATGTAATCTTTTGATCCGTCCCTCATCCAGCCATCGAGCTGTGACACCTCTTTCAATTGCTGTCCCCTTGACCTGTCAACTCTCAGGAATGCACATTTTACATCAGGTAATGCCGTCATGTCTCCCCATAGTTTTTCAAACTGGGCAACAGGGTAAACATCCTCCTGTCCTTTCCCCCACCTCTTCTTCACTTCTTTGATTGTAATATAGGCAGGCATCAAGGATGCAATTTTGTATACAGAAGATTTTACTTTATTGCTGTCATAAAGGTCGGTTCTTGATAAGCCGAAAACATTGAGTATCTTATCTATATCTATCCAGAAAGTGTTTGAATTATAATAGCTGAGCCTGAACTCCATTTTTTCATTCGGTAAAGCAAGACCTTCAATCAGCCTGAGTCGCCCATTAATTTTTCCCAGGCCTCCACCATGATCATCGATTCTGCGGGTAATTACCTCGGCCATCATGGAAGCATCCTGCTCTATGAAGTGGCCGAGAAGAGTCGGATCCGCATTCGCCCCAAGCGTGTCAATGTTATGGACAAGCAAAAACCTGAGCCCGGGATTATCTTCAATCAATTTGAGCAGTGTTCCGTTAAGAAACATGTTCGGGATCTCATACCAATGGCCAACAGGGTGTATGCACTGTAATGGCAGGTTATCCCTGTAATCCTCCGCCTCACCTGATGATTTTGTCCAGTTCATAAGTGCCGATCTGAGGCTTTGCTGCACTTTCTGGGCTTGCTCATCGAGCAGTTGCTGAGGTGTTTCTTCCCACAAAAATCTAAGGTCGCGTTCTGTTGGTACGAGCCTCAGACCGGTTACCCTGCCCTGCGACAGATATGTGTTTTTATTTATGAGATGATTGTCCTCCAGAAATGATGAGATTGCGGAATGGGTAAGGTAACTTGTTGTAAAGACCTGCTGCAATGAAGATGAAAACTCCTCTTCGGTCTTCCTGGCTTTTGCCAGGTGAACCTCAATGAAATTCCTGTGCTCTCCTCCAAATTTTGCGAAAGGGTTCAATGATTTTACGACACCTGCCCCTTTTGTCCAACGGCTTCCGACACCTCCAGCCAGCGACACAATTGCAAGTTCTCCCTTCTGAAGAGCTTCAACTCCCCGTCGATAGCAATTCTCTTTAAGTTCTGACTGAACTGCAATCTCCTTGTCATTCACATCTTCAATAGTGGTGTTGACCGGCAACCTGTTCTTAAGCAGTCCTATTCTCCCTGATTTAAGGTCCTTTTTAATTTTCTCATGCTGTTCTGAGTCAAATCCGAGCTCTTCAAGAAGTGAATCGAGATTTTTGTACTGAGATGATTCCTCTTCATTCTGGGGAATCATCTGTTCGAACAGGTTCGTGACAAACCCCGAAAATTTTTCATTTGACTTATACACATCGCCAAGAAGAGAAAGCTCCTTTCTCTGGGAGTTTGTCAGTGAATGCTTTTCTTTCTTTAAAAGCTGGGGCAGCATCATCGTATAGTACTCATCGGGCAACAAAGCTTCCCTTCCATTTGTAAAATCCGCAAAAGTTCCTTTCTCATTGATCCGGAAATCATAAACAACCGGGTCCATTGCGAAAGGGACAGCCTTCTCCATCTTCTTTTTTGTCTCAACCATCAGTTCCCTGAGCCTTAGAACAGCTTTTTCCCTGATCAATGGATTAAAAATAAAACCCATGCCTCCGCCGGACATGCCACCCATCATCCAGAATCCCCAGAAATCATTCTTAAACTCGTCCCTGACAGAATTAATGAGGGTTTCAGTATACTTATTTGTAGCCCAGGGTATGATTTCCTGGATGGGACCTTCAAAATTCAGGTTCGTGTACCCGGCAATTCCCTTTATATCTCCCTTCTTCAGTTCAGCTACTATATTCCCGAAATATTCAATGGCCTTCCTGCGGCCAAGCCATTCTTTTTCGGAACGAAGAAGATACTTCTCAGTTACCATTTCAAGAATAGGCCCTACATCCTGGGCCATACCGCCATGTACAACCACAAGGCTTTCCTGTAATCTTTTCCTTGTTTCCTCACATACCAGATCCTTATCAAGAATGACATGCTGTGGCAAAAGCCGGCCGCGACTGATCCCATATTCAGGATCATCATTAGCTGCTTCAACACCCCTGATGATCTTCATTCCGGGCCAAACCCCGCCGGAATCCTGCCATCCCCCACCCGATCCTCCAAGCCATTCACCAAGAATTGCTTTGGCTGCAATAAGCCTTTTCTCCTCTTCACCCAGCCCACCTGTTAAATTTTCAGTTTGGGATGTAGCACGCATGCATAGTGAGATCAGTGATGCGAGAAGATTCGTCGACACAGCAAGTCTCGAACCTTTCGGTATATTGTTTACCCTGCTTACTATTTCAATACCCCTATTCCTTCCTGCCATCTTTTCCAGAAGGAAACTAAGCGGCAAGCCTGCACCTTCCATTCCCGGAGGTACTATGCCTGAAGAAATAATGGCAGCCTTTAACAACCCCAGGTAGTCTTTGGCAAAATCAAATACTTCATTCAGCGAGGTAATGCTTGCGGTTGCATTAAGATCAATACTTGTAATTTTCAGAACAGGCTCTTCAATTATTCTGAGCCAGGTTTCAATTGGTGGACGCGGTGAAGATTGTGAATCGTTATGAATGCAGAGGTCTATTGAAATATTTAAAACATTGGCTCCTTCAGGATAATCCATTCCAAGAAAAAAGATATCGCTCCAGCCGCTATGGCTCAGGTCCATTCTTACAGGAGTCGATTCATGAAGAAGCGGATAAAGGCCCGAACCTTCCTCCTTTTTAAGCAATGAGGGATGTATTCTCAAAGGTTGATCAAATGGATGACCTACTCTGAACATCCACTTATTTCCCATGGTCGACCTCACACTCATTCTCACCTGGTCGGCAAGCGTCTGGAAGCCCAATTCATGATAAGCCTCAGCGAGTGCACTCGAAATTCCTTCATTTGCCCCGTTTTCATCCTGAACCTTCAGCAGCAGATCAATTGCCTCTTCAAATCTCCTTTTGAGAAGATGTTCATAGGCTTCATAAGGTATCAGACCTTTTGAACCGATTGAAGGCTGTTGAGGGATATAATACCTGTGAATTGCGTAAAGGAAAAATAATGCCCTCACACGATTGTACAGGTTAAGCTCATCTTTCCTGTATTGCTCAAGCTGCTTTGCCTCTTCGATCAGAACAGACAGGACTGAATTCCGGCAAAAGTTATCGAGCGATTTGTTCTTAATCTCGGGATCCGTCGAAAGGATTATCTTAACTAATTCACTCATTGTCATGCAATGAATTTGTATTCAGGTTCATATTGACGAAAAAATCGAGGAGATCTGCCATTATCTGATCCCGATCTGTACCGCTCATGGCAACAGCTATTTGGGCTTTTAGCAGGCCATACGTTGAAGCTATGTCGAATCTCAGATCGTTTTTCTCCAATGCCAGATATTGTTCTTTGCCTGAAAATTCATTCAAAGCCTCGCTTAGACCTATTTTGTTGCCGTTTGACCTGGCAAGGTTCCTTGCAAGTATGGGAAATAAACCGGGTGAAAAGACATGCATGCCAAAAAAACAGAGGTAATGACCCGCCCGCAAACCAGGAATTATAAGCTTCTGCTCTGCAATTGTCGGCGTAGGTTTTTCAATTACCTTGTCGATCTGATAAAGATTATTTGTTGCCGGAACCCTTTTCCCTCCTATCGTACCGAAATTGGGTATTATGTTTTCGCGTGTGGATGTAACTGCCGAGACTGAACAATTATTCTGCTTTGCCGCTTCTATAAGGTGTGAAGCACATGAGGTATCGGTACGGTTGACATAAAGATGATCTCCAACCAGATGGAGGAAAAACTCGTTATCGATAAATTCGGCTCCGCAAAGGATGGCATAACCATATCCCAGCTGCCTATCCTGTTCGATGAAATGAATTTGGGGATCTTCTCCGGTTATCTCGGAATAAATATTCATATCACCCGGATGGATAATGACTCCAATCTCTTCTATTCCAGCATTTCTGATCTCCTGAATAAGGATCTCGAGAACTGTTTTCCGTTTTCCGTCACGGTCAACAAGCGATTGCACCGGCAGCTTACGCTGATCTGCACCGGCTGTTGTGATTAAAGCTTTTCTTATTTGCATTTTACCTGAAAAAATTTGAGTAAACCCGTTTTGAAATAATACTAAATTCTTAAGACTTATAATCCGGAGCTGAACCTGTATGATCCAGGGTTAAGCTCATATACAGCCTTGCCATTCTCATACTTTATGAAGGTCAGTCCCCTTGCTTTTGAAGGCTTTTTCCCGTTCTCGGTTACAGATTCAAATGAAGAAGCAGGCAGGTATAAGGTTGCCGTTGTGTTTGCCGGTACCGTCGCCTCGTAAGTCAGTACACCATTCTCAACCTTCCATGAGCTGAATATTTTCCCGTACATGGAATCATAAAATCCTCTTGCCCACTTCATTTCTCCTGTGGGATCAGGTTCAGGCTGAAGTATAAACCTCCTGAAACCCGGTACTTCGCGCTGAATACCTAAGGAATAGGCGATCATCCACTGCCCTACTGCGCCAAATGAATAATGATTGAATGAATTCATGCTGTTATTACCTCCAAATCCGTTTTCGACAGTATAGCCATTAAGACGTTCCCATATCGTTGTGGCTCCCTGCTCGATGGGATATATCCATGAAGGATATTTATTGTTCTGCAATAACTTGTAGGCATGAGCGGTAAGTCCGTTGTCGGACAACGATTTGCTGATCCAGGCAGTGCCGATGAATCCAGTCATAAGTGAATTTTCAGGTCGCAGAACACCACCGTCATCTTTGTTCTGCCGCTTAACTGCCTCCGCCAGGTTCCTGATCATAAAAGGCTTGTTCTCTTCATTGAAAAGATCCATTGCCAGGCCAACCGCGTATGCCGTTTGAACATCCGCAACCTTTAATTCGGGTGGTGTTGCAGCTTGTCCGCCAAATCCCCTTCCCCCTCCGATAAGTCCAAGTGCTTTCTTATCGGAATTGACGAATTTGCTGTTGAAGAATTCCTTCCTTTTTTCGTAAAGGCTTGTGAATTTTTGAGCATCTGAAATGTTGCCAAGCAGCGCAGCCACTTTCATCATAATGCCAAGATCGTATGCATGGTATGCTGCGACAAGGTAACCCGATCCAAGCTGGTTATTCTGGGGACCCAGCCAGTCGCCCAGCTGACCATCGCTGCTTATGCCGGTTTTAGGATCTACCGTGGTTTCAAGGTAATCCATATACTTCAGCATTGCAGGATAGTTCTCCTCCAGAATTCCCCTGTCGCCATACTGCAGGTAAGTTTCCCATGGCACAACTATTCCTGCGCTTCCCCACAGTACTCCTCCGAATCCTCCTCCGACAGGGGCAACATCGGTGAATTTACCCGCAGGAAGCTGAACATCTCTCATCGCGAACATGTGCCTCCTGAAAAACTGATCTGCATTCGAAACATACGACGCCGTTCGCGAGAATACATTTATATCACCCGACCATCCCATACGCTCATTACGCTGAGGGCAATCTGTGGGTATTGTAAGGAAATTGTCGATATTGGACCATACAAGGTTAGACCACAGCTTATTCACTTTTTCATTCGACGTGGAATAATCAGCTGAAAGCTCCCTGACTGAGCTGATGGCAACACACTGAACCGACTCAAGGGGCAGCGCACTTTCAATTCCCGTTATTTCTATATACTGGAAACCATGTGATGTGAAACGCGGCTGGTAAGTCTGCGAACCATCTTTCATGACATATATATCCTGGCTCAGGGCAGCCCTGTAATTTTCTGTCATTAACATGCCGACATTGGCACCGGATTCTTTCAGATCAGGATACAGCATTTCAGAAAATCTGAGAGTGATCTTTTTCCCTTCAGTACCTTTTGAAAATTGAATTCTCGGCACGCCGACAATGTTCTGCCCCATGTTGTAGACAAAAACTCCTTTCCTCACTTCATTTACGCTCTTCGCTGTTAACACCTTGTATATGCCGGCATTGTTTCCTATCTGCCCGGTAAGGCTGAACTTCTCAAAGTTGAATGTCGTTACGGTCCCGTCTCTATCCTTCGAGCTGCCTGTAAAGGTCGTACCATCAAGAGGAACAATATCGGCTTCCTTCCAGTTTTCATCATTATAACCGGCAGCTGTCCAACCCTCAACAGCCTTCTCACGTGTGGCATCGTAAAACTCTCCCATATCGAGGCTGCTGTAAACAACCGGACCATTGTTGTAATATTTCCAGTCCCTTCCATTAGTGGTTATGACCTGTGATGTACCGTCGTCGTATGTAATAACAATTTTTGCCAGGAGCGATTGCCTGTCTCCGAAATGATTCCAGATGTTGCCAAAGCTGAGCAGACCGCTCCACCAGCCTTCACCAAGCATTGCACCGACAGCATTTTCACCTTTCCTGAGAAGATCCTTAACGTCGTAGGTCTGGTAAAGATGGGTAACGTTATATTGTGTAAGTCCGGGATTGTAGTAATCCTCGCCTACCCTTTCGCCGTTCATGAAGATCTCGTAAATGCCTCTTGCGGTCACATATAACCTGGCCGATTTTATTGCTTTGTCCTGTGCCTGAAATACGGTACGCAGCATTGGAGAAGAATTCCTTCCCGGATCGGCGACAATGAACAGGCCTTTCGTTCCGCCGTCAATTCTTATCTTCCCGTTTTCTGCCTTTAGCCCCGACGATGGATCCGAAGCATACTCTGAATAAATGCCTTGGTATTTGTTCACTGAAAGATCTTCCCTGAAGAGCACATTATTTGGCACCCTGTTGTTGGTTACAACGATCTGGGAGAAGGCGGCTTTCTGCCCCGCATCCACTGAAAAACCAATGTCGCACAACATCCCGAACGGGATGTAATTGCCGCCATTCCCAACAGGATTGAGGTTTACAGAGGCTCCAGTCTGGCGGCCACCGAATTCCGGAGGTCCCTGTTGAGTAGCCTGGCTGGCCGGAGGGGCGACCTTAATGAATGAAGCTGATCCATCGAGCATCAGGGAGATCTGTCCAAATATGCTGCTGAACTGGATCAGATGTTCGCTATATTTATTATCGTTGTTTATGAACTGGGGCAGGATATGGAATGTCCTGATCGGTTTTCCTGAGATGTCAGTGTCCTTGTAACCAGACCTGTAGATATTAATTTTAGCCATTCCGGAATCTCTGCCGTCAACTCCGGAAATATCGAGCTCAACCTTAATATAGCTCTCATTTTTCTTCTTCTCAACCTGGTAGATATTCTTGTTTTTATCCATCAGTCTCGGGTCATTGGCGCCATAGATGAAAGAAGCTCTGGTGCTTCCCGGTTCCAGAGTTAGTCTGTACTGCACACTGTAAATGATCAGGTATTGTGAAAAAAGCACCAGGTCATCACTGCTTCCGCCAATCCACTCTGCTCCATCCCAAGCTTCGATCCCGGGATTCATCAATCCCGTTTCAAACCATGAAGAAGCAGTTGACGGTTTACCTTTCTGATCCCATGCTGTAACGCTCCATTCATACCTTGTTGAGGGTCTGAGTAGAGAGCCGGCATATTTAATACCAACAGAATTCCCTTCAGAAATTTTCTTTGAATCCCATACAATTGTACCCGACGGATCTTTAACAACGATCTGAAAAGAGCTTTGGAAATAACCTCTTTTTCCGTCAGGCGCAACCATCTGCCAGCTGAACCGGGGCTGTTTCACATCTATTCCCAACGGAGCCGGAGCGTATTCAACCATTAATTTTTCAATGCGCGTCTGTGCGGCAACAGGAGAAACAATAAATAAGGCTGTTATTACAAGGAAAATGTGTAACAGTATTCTCATATCAGTCAGTGTTTAAACTATCGGTTTATCCTCTGAAAGATAAGGAAACTAAGTTAAATGTGCAGGAAACTGTCGAGAAGATTTCCTCTCTTTAGCCTGTAATGATAGAATAGCAGTATCAGTGCAAGAGGAATAATTGAAACAGCTGCAAT
>JBLNAO010000082.1:0-5671 GCA_050259395.1 Chloroflexota bacterium | reverse complement strand
ATCGCATGTTATAAACTTTTTTGTTCCCATTGATTAAAAATATTTTGAGTTTACTGTGTTATATTAACTGCTGTTACTTTTATAACAGCGGCGCAAAGTTAAAAAAATAATTATGTTATTTCCTTAACAAGGTATAAATGTGATCAAATATGATAAGAATCATCCTTCGTTGCAGAAGGAGAGGACGTGGCGCCTGAAAGCTATGTTAGCTGCCGTTCATAGACACCAGGAACTCCTCATTTGATTTACTCTGGAGCAGCCTGTCGCGAAGGAACTCCATTGCTTCCACTGCATTCATGTCTGTTAGGAAGTTGCGCAGAACCCAGATTTTCTGAAGTATGTTCTTGTTAAGTAGCAGGTCCTCCCTTCTGGTGCTGGAAGCAGGTATGTCTATTGACGGGAATATTCGCCTGTTCGACAGTTTTCTGTCGAGTTGAAGTTCCATGTTGCCCGTGCCCTTGAATTCCTCAAAGATCACATCATCCATCTTGGAGCCGGTATCGGTAAGAGCCGTTGCCAGGATTGTCAGCGAGCCTCCGTTTTCAATGTTGCGTGCAGCGCCGAAAAACCTTTTTGGCTTGTGAAGGGCGTTCGAATCTACTCCTCCTGAAAGAACCTTGCCTGATGCAGGTGCCGTTGTATTGAATGCCCTTGCGAGCCTGGTGATTGAATCGAGCAGTATAACCACGTCATGTCCGCATTCCACCAGCCTTTTCGCCTTTTCAAGCACTATGTTGGCCACACGGCAGTGCCTTTCTGCAGGCTCGTCGAAAGTCGAGGCGATAACCTCCGCCTTAACGTTCCTTGCCATATCGGTAACCTCTTCAGGTCTTTCATCGATAAGCAGGATCATGAGGTAGACTTCCGGATGATATTTTGCAATAGCGTTGGCAATTTCCTGAAGCAGTATTGTCTTACCGGTTTTGGGCTGGGCGACAATAAGTCCGCGCTGGCCTTTACCGATTGGTGTGAACATGTCAATAACCCTCACCGATAAAGAGCCTTCGCCCGGCTGGCACAGTGTAAACTTCTCGTCCGGGAAAAGAGGAGTGAGGAAGTCGAACGGTACCCTGTCGCGAATGAAATCGGGACTCCTTCCATTGATCTCGTCAACCTTGATGAGCGGGAAGTATTTTTCACCTTCTTTCGGTGGCCTGATTGATCCCTTGATTGTATCACCCGTTTTCAGACCGAAAAGCTTGATCTGCGATTGCGATACATATATATCATCAGGTGAGTTAAGGTAATTGTAGTCTGGTGACCTTAGGAAGCCATAACCGTCGGGCATTATCTCGAGCACTCCGGTGTTATAGATTATTCCTTCGAAGTCATAAGCTTTTTCCTTCTTCTCGTCTCTCTGCACTAAAGGCTCCGGTAAATTTTTTACAGGAGGTTCCACTATTATATCGGCACTGTAATATGTTTCCTCATTCTTGAGTTCATCTGAGGGAGCTTCAAAAGGATCTGATACTGGTTCCTCTTTCTTTTCGAATCTTTGGTTGTCGTATCTTTCGTTCCTGTCATTCCTGTCAGGCCTGTCCATCCTCTCGGGCCTGTCCATCCGCTCGGGTCTGTCCATCCTGTCGGGCCTGTCAGGTCTTTCCATCCTGTCGTTTCTCTCAGGCCGGTCGTTTCTTTCTGTTCTCTCTCTTGAATACCTGTTATCCTGCCTGTCAGGCCTGACGTTTCTGTCTTGGCGGTCATTCCGGTCATTCCTGCCCTCTCTTCTGAAATCGGGCCTGTTATCCTGCCTGTTATCAGGTCTGTTAGGCCTGTTCTCAGATCTGTTATCATTCCTTGCATCCTGCCTGTCGTTCCATCTCCTTTTCTCGTCCCATCCCTGATCCTGTCTTTTAGGAGACTCGGGCCTTTCGGCCGGCTGTTCCGGTGTAACGGGTTCCTTCGACTCCTGAGGCTCACCATTACTCTTTGGTTCAGAAGGGGATACTGAAATTACGGATTCACTCGAACGCTGAATAACAGGTTTGAGAGTCCTTGGCCTTCTTCCTCTTCTATGGATATTATCCTGTCCCAGGCTATCATCACCGGATTCTTCTTCATCTGCTGATTCCTCAAAATTAACTGCAGTATCTGTGGGAGGAGTATTTTCGGAAACAACGTTGGATGCAACTGCCTGCTGATCGAGGATCCTGTAAATAAGATCCTGTTTCTTTAAAGCTTCAACTCTTTTGATCTTCAATTCTTTGGCAATGTCCCTTAATTCAGGAAGCAGTTTCTTACTTAACTCAAGAATGTCATACATAATTCGAAATGATAATTGGAATATAAAAAAGAGATCTTAATTTTTGATTTTGGAAACCAGGTCAGATTTGAACTGTCAACCTGATAGATTACGCACACCCTTCACATATCTGAAAAGCCCGGTGCAATATTATAAAACTGATTGATTATTTCCTAATATATTTTTACCAAATGCAGAGGGATTTGACCAGTAACTATAATCCGGCCTTATTCAAGCAAATAACTATTTAAGTGGTGCAAGTTACGATAAAACAATTGTTAATTCAAAAAAAAAGATTCAATAAAATGAGGAAAGGAGATTTATTTTTACTAAAATTGTTGCACTTCAGCGAATTAAGGATAACGATCACCACCTGTCAATGCGCCAGTTAAAAATAACTAAACAAGTCACTAACAGGGATACCCCATCCCTTGACAAATACCTTCAGGAAATTGGCAAGGTGGAGCTGATCTCACCGGAAGAAGAAGTTAGCCTGGCAAGGAGGATCAGGTCAGGGGATCATGAAGCTCTGAAAAAACTGATCAATGCAAATCTCAGGTTTGTCGTTTCAGTTGCCAAGCAGTACCAGAACCAGGGAATGAGCCTTCCCGATCTGATTAACGAAGGAAACCTGGGGCTTATGAAAGCTGCACAACGTTTTGATGAGACGCGTGGCTTCAAATTTATCTCCTATGCAGTGTGGTGGATACGCCAGTCGATACTTCAGGGTCTGGCGGAGCAGGCAAGGATCGTAAGATTGCCTGTGAACAAGATCGGGTCGATAAACAGGATAAACAGGGCTTTTGCCAAGCTTGAACAGCAGTATGAGAGGGAACCCAATTCACAGGAAATTGCCGAACTCCTCGAGATGGTTCCCGAAGATGTCAAGGATGCGCTGAAGACCAATGGCAGGACTGTAAGCATGGATGCCCCTATCAGCACTGAAGAGGACAACACCATGTACGACGTTCTTCAGAGCAGCGAAACACCCAGCCCCGACAAAAATCTTATCAATGAATCCCTATCATACGAGATCGAACGCGCTCTCAGCACCCTTTCATCACGTGAGTCCAAAGTGCTCAAGCTGTACTTCGGTCTTGGCATGAAGCACCCTTATACCCTCGAGGAAATAGGAGAGGAGCTCAACCTCACACGGGAACGCGTAAGGCAGATAAAGGAGAAAGCCATCAAAAGGATACAGTATACCACACGCTGCCGCATTCTTAAATCATATCTCGGCTGACATTTTGTTTTATCTTTGCCATCAAATTCTTCTCAAATGGATCATCTTGTGTCTCCCTCCCTGCTTGCCGCTGATTTCGGCAACCTTTCGCGCGACGTTCAGCTTGTAAACAGGAGCCTTGCCGACTGGATCCACTGCGATATTATGGATGGTCTCTTCGTTCCAAATATCTCTTTTGGATTCCCGGTTCTGGAGCATATAAAGAAAGTCGCCGCGAAACCGCTCGACGTTCACCTTATGATAGTCGATCCTGACAGGTATCTTGCACGTTTCCGCGATGCCGGCGCGAATATCCTGACTGTTCAGTACGAAGCATGCATTCATCTGAACAGGACGGTAAATGAAATACGCAACCTGGGCATGAAGGCCGGTGTAGCACTCAATCCGCATACACCGGTTTCGCACCTGAAGCATGTGCTGAACTATATAGATATGGTGCTGATAATGACTGTAAACCCGGGTTTCGGCGGCCAGTCTTTTATTTTGGAGAGTTATGAGAAGATAAGGGAACTCAGGGAAATGATCGACTCAAACGGCAGCAATGTTCTTATAGAGGTCGATGGCGGGGTGGATACAGGTAATGCAGGGAAGCTGGTGAGCGCAGGTGTCGATGTACTGGTGGCCGGAAATTCTGTTTTCAGCTCCGTCAACCCGTCAGAAACGATAAGAAAGCTCAAGGAACTCACTGAATAATTTCTATTTTCAAGTCACTCATTCAAATTTTCAAATTTTCAAAACCCTGATGATCTTCTCTTTCTCATCAGGATGGAACCAGGTTATTGAATCATCTTTGGCCCACCAGGTAAGCTGCCTTTTAGCATAACGACGCGTATTGCGTTTTATAAGCTCAATTGCCTTATCACGTGAGATAGTCCCATCAAAATATTCGAATAACTCCCTGTATCCCACAGTATTCAGGGCATTCAGGTGCCTTTTGGGATATAGTCTTTTAGCTTCTTCCTCGAGTCCGCATTCTATCATTTGTTCAACCCTGGTGTTTATCCTGCCAAACAATTCATCCCTGTCCCTTTTCAGTCCGATCTTCACGACTCTGAAATCCCTCGTTCGTATTTCCTTTTTCAGGAAGGATGAATAAGGCCTTCCTGAGGTTTCACAGATCTCCAGGGCGCGGATAATTCTTTTGTGGTTTCTGAGATCTACCCTGGCATAATGATCAGGGTCGAGTATCTTCAGCGCCACCCTAAGGCTCTCAATGCCATTCTCCTGAAACATGCTGTTATACTTTTCCCGGATCAGCGGATCGACATCCGGAATATCATCGATACCATCGGTTACAGCATCGATGTACATCCCCGAACCTCCTGTCATTAAAACAATGCTGTTTTTCTCAAACAGTTTGGGAAGAAGCTTCAGCACATCCCTTTCGTAAAGGCTCGAGCTGTAATAATCTTCTATTGAAAGAAACTGTACAAAATGATGTGCAGCGCTCTTCAGCTGTTCCTCCGACGGAACGGCTGTTCCTATCCGCATCTCCCTGTAGAATTGCCTTGAATCGGCTGAGATGATTTCCGAACCGGTCTTTCCAGCGAGTTCTGTGGAAATATCAGTTTTGCCTACTCCTGTCGGACCCAGCAAAACTAATAGTGTATTGTTCATCGGGAAAAAACCGCAGGACGATTATTCCTCGTCCTCGGTCATATTATCGATATTCTCGAGATCGCCAAGCGATTCTTCATCCTCACCACCTTCGAGGAAGAGGTCATCGGTTTCTGGCAGATCCTCATCTTCATCGTCTGAAACAACAATGTTGTTATAGAGTTTGCGGTTGGAACCGCTGAAGACAACCTGCTTGGGAGGAAGTCCTTTGGAGTTTGTGCAGATCGGGTATTCGCGACCTCCAACTTCTTTCGATTCACCTGTATATTCTACAAAGAGCGCCCTTTCGTTAAAGAAATCGAAGATATAAAGGAGTTTCTGGTTTTTCTTGAAAATAATATCCTCCAGAACGGCAACCTCCATGGTCGAGGAACCTGTTCCCATGTCGAACAGCGTAAACTCTTCCTCCTTCTCCCAGTTGTCTGTTGCCATGAAGAAAGATGCCATTTGTGACTTGTCAAATTCCAGTTCGTCCTGAATCATCCTGTGAAAATCCAATAATGTATGGTTGTCAAGGAACTCGAACTCCCTCACAAACGACTCATCCTCATCTGATAACACTACAAATT
>JBLNAO010000081.1:0-6705 GCA_050259395.1 Chloroflexota bacterium | reverse complement strand
CTCATAACTCTTCTTGAAGCGCCTGTGCTGGCTTTCTTCCTTGCATTTCTTATCAGGTATTTCGATGAGAGCGACACGGGAGGTTCTTATACGCTTTTCGACAATAACAACCTTCCTATATACATCTTCATGTCGGTGATCGTAGCCATTTTTATGGGGCTGACGGTGAGCGCTGAAGAAATCATTAAGGACAGGAAGATACTAAAGCGGGAGGCTTTCCTTAACTTAAGCTGGAACAGCTACCTGTCTTCCAAGGTCTTCGTACAGTTCGTCATATCGGCAATACAGGCCTTTACTTTCGTAATTGTGGGAAACGGAATTACCGGAATAAAGGGAATGATGTTCGAGTACTGGCTGGTACTGTTCACATGCTGGGCAGGAGCAAACATGCTTGGACTGCTTATTTCAGACAGCTTCAAGACTGTGGTTACAATCTACATCCTCATACCGTTTCTTGTTATTCCTCAGATAATCCTCAGCGGTGTAATGGTGAAATTCGAGAAGCTGAACCCGAACATATCATCACCAGTGGAAATACCGGTTTACGGCGATCTCATTACTGCAAGGTGGGGCTATGAAGCTCTTGCTGTGAACCAGTTTATTTACAATGATTACGAACGCCAGTTTTACCGCTTCGACAAAGCCATGAGCAAGGCCAAATTCAAGAAAGATTACTGGCATTCCAAGCTCAAGACCAAGCTTGAAAGCATACAGACAGACCTTACAAAGGGCGCCAGAAGCAATGAATTCGCCGATAACCTTAAGATGGTTTACAGGGAATTCGGCAAGCAGGCTGTTGAAACTCCCGAGATGACATTTGCAAACCTGGAAAGTCTCACTCCCGACAATATTACAATCGATATTGTGAAGGAAGGATTCCAGTATCTCGAAAACATAAGAAAGTATTACATAAAGTATTACAACACTGCAAGCGGGCAGAAGGATGATCTCATTACGAAGCTCCAGTCGGAGGATAAGGTGAAGTTCACCAGCCTGAAAAACGATTACGCAAACGAGTCTCTCCAGGAATTTGTAACAAACAGCAACGAGACTGACAAGATAATAGAATATAACGACGAGATCGTTCAGAAGCTGGAACCTATTTACATGGAACCGAAGCATCCTTTCGTGAGGGCCCATTTCTATTCACCCACGAAGAAAGCATTCGGGAAAAATTTCGATACATTCACAGTGAATGTGGTTGTTCTCTGGATGATGACTTTGGCTTTGTACCTGGCTCTTTATTTCCGGATGCTGAAGAAAGCTCTTGATTCAGGAGAATCGGTCGTTGGGAGGAAAATGAAGAACGGCGATAAAGAATAAAACATGTAAGAAACTAAAGAGGCTGTCTCAAAGAAGAGACAGCCTCTTTAATTTCTGGAACAAACCGATCCGAAAAATCTGAGAGGTGTTAGAGATGTTATTCTACTATCTCAATCATTTTGAAAGGTACCCTGATGATCGATTCATAATCTTCTCCTGCCTCGAGCATATCCTCATCATCCTCCTCATAGTACCAGTTAACTTCAACCTCATTCTTTGCCTTGTGGATAGCCTCAAGTTTCTTGAAAACATCAAGAATGCATTTTGAAGAACTTGTATTGAAATATTCTAGCCTGATGTTCACCACAGTTTTTGGCAAGGGTGATTCCTTGTAATTGTCAAGCCAATCTACAAGAGGTTTATAAAACTCCACAGAGTTCTCAGGGATTGACCTGCCTTTGATCTCGAATAATCCTGCAGATGCATCAAATTTTACTGTTGGTGTTTTCGGGGTTCCTTCAATGTTGATCGGTTCCATATTGGTACGTTTTATAGTTTTTAGTTAATGTTTCCTGCTGATTCGCTCACTATTATGTTCAGATAGAAAAATGAATAATTGCTGTCGTATGGAATGAAAGTATAATCAAGCTTGTTTCCGGTCTTGCGGGCGATGTCAACAAGGCCGAGACCGCCTCCTCCTTTGGCAGATATTCTCTGATGATTGAGAATGAATTTGTAGAGCTCCTTGATCTCCTCGTGGCTCGACCGGTTAATCCGCTTTATCTTCTCCTCAAGCTTTTCAACATTCTCGGAATGAACAAAGTTCCCTGTTATTATTGTGTATGAATCATTGACTTTTTTAACTGTAAGCACCCCGAATTTTTCCGAATCCTGATCTTCAAATCCCTCCGGTACCCTGTCGACATGATGAAAAAGGTTCTGGAGGCTTTCAACAAGCACATTGTAAACTTTCTTTTTCAAACGTGGATTTTCATCAGCTTCTGCCATCTTACCCTCAACAGTATCGAGAATATGATTTATCACATCCGAATCGATATTACCACGGTAAAAAAGGATGACAGTCCCTTCTTTATGTTCCGTTAAATAATTCTCAATATTAAAGCTCATCTAAGCTTCCTTTTGGGTAAGGGTCAATTTACGATAACAAATATAATAAAAATATGAAGTTACCAAAATTAAACCTCTTTTTGAGAAAGAGCTGAGTTTTTGCGGCTTCCACGGTAAAGTTCATACTTCAGCAGAGTGCATTCCAAAGCGCCATTGAAGAGAATGTGCTTCTCAGCCGGTTTCAGCCCAACATGTTTCAGGGCATCCTTGTTAGGAGTTATCATCCATGCTGTGCACCCTTCAAAATTATGTTTAAGGGTTGCACCTGTCATGCTATACAGTTGGTCTATTTCTTCGGGTTGTAATCGCAATCCATAAGGGGGATTCAGGAAAAGAGTTTCATTCCCGGTTTTACTTCTCAGATCTTTGAAATCGGAAACCCCGAGGGTTACAATATCTTCAAGCCCGGCTGAAGCAACATTAACCTTTGCCTGCCTGATAGCTTTTTCTGAGATGTCGCTTCCGGAAATATTAACAGCAGGCTTAACCGCTCTTGAGCTTAATTCTGTTTTTATTGTGTCAAACAATTCAGAGTTATAATCTCTCCACCTCATGAATCCGAAATGCTCACGCAATCTTCCCGGAGGGATATTGCAAGCAATCATCGAAGCCTCAACGGGGAAAGTACCTGATCCGCACATCGGATCCAGAAGATCGGTCGAACCTTCCCATCCCGACATGAGCAGAATTCCAGCTGCAAGAACCTCGTTGACAGGAGCTTCTGACTGTTCTTTCCTATATCCTCGTTTATAAAGAGGTATTACTGTCGAATCGAGTGAGACTGTTACCTCGTTATTGCTGATATGCAGGTTGATCAGGAGATCGGGATCTGAGACATGAACCGATGGCCTGCTCCCTGACTTATTCCTGAAATAATCCGCAATTGAATCCTTAAGGATCAATCCGGGATAGCCCGAGTGACTGAAAAGCGGGGATTTAACCACTGGTACGACCGAGAAAGTATCTTCAGCGCTCATATACCTGTCCCATTTTATACGAAGGCCTCCCCTGTAAAGATCATCCTTTGATTTGATCCTGAATTCGGCAACAGGCATCAGGATGGAAAGGGCTGTCCTGAGACAGTAATTGCTCCTGTAAAGGATATTGATGTCTCCTTCATAGGAAACGGCACGGTTAAGCACCCTTGTTGAAAGTGCACCTAAACCTTGAAGCTCTTTTTCGAGGACCTTCTCTAGTCCGTAGAGCGTTTTTGCAACAAATTTCATTATTTAACCCGGAAGAATTTACCTGAATCCCAACTTGGCATTATAGGTTTTTTTGTCTTCAATTATTTTGAGAGCCTCGGCAATCACTTTATCATTCTTGTTGATCACCTGGAAATACTCATTTGTCTGCCATATGTTGGTCGCGATAATCCCTTTCAGAACGAGCATAATCTCCTCACTGGATTTATTAAATTGATCATCATTGTATTTTACGCCTTCAGCCTCCCCTTTCTGAATAAATGATTTTACCATATCAGGAGTTATCTGGAACTTTTCCTGGAAATCATTGAAGGTCTTATATGATGAGCTAAGTGAACTCCTGTTTTTATCGAAATATTCCAGTGCATAGGTATTGAATATGTTTTTGGCAAGCAACCTGCTGAAATACTGCGTATTGTAAGATGTATCGAGAGAAACAAACTGGTCTGGCATAATCCCTCCGCCACCGTAGACGATCCTCTTATTTACGAGTGTTCTGAATTTCAATGAATCAGGCATTTTTATGCTGTCGGCTGTGAGAAGCTCACCATTGTCGAATCTCTTGATAAAACTCTCCATATACTTCTCATAACCCTGTGTATACGGCCTCTGTATCGATCTGCCTGTAGGTGTGTAATACCTGGCTATTGTCAGTCTTATCATAGAACCGTCGGTAAGGTAGAAACCATTCTGAACGAGGCCTTTGCCGAATGTCCTTCTTCCCACTACAACTCCCCTGTCCCAGTCCTGCAGGGCTCCGGCAAGAATCTCGCTTGCCGAGGCCGATCCTTCGTCTGTAAGGACGACAACCCTGGCGGCGGATAACGTGCCTTCTCCCGACGATTTATAATCCTGCCTTGGCGTTTTTCTGCCTTTCAGGAAAACAAGGAGTTTTTGATCCGGGAAAAATTTTTCTGCAATCGCTGTTGCTGCCAGCATATAACCTCCGCCATTGCCCCTGAGGTCAAGAACAAGGTTCTGCATGTTCTTTTTGCGGAGCTGTTCAACAGCATCCATGAACTCTTTCTCAGTGGTTGCTGCGAACTTGTTGAGTCTTATATAGCCGGTCTCATTATCAAGCATGTAAGAAGCATCGAGACTAAGTATTGGAATTTTATCGCGCACGATCGTGAAATCCATTGGATTGCCAACCCCTCTCCTGAGCACGGAAACATTGACCTTTGTGCCCTTTGGACCCATCAACCGTTTTCTCACCCCGGCGGTGGTCATCTTGACGCCTGTCACTTTTTCGTTATCAATAGTAAGAATCCTGTCGCCGGCTCGTATTCCTACTTTTTCGGACGGTCCGCCTGTTATGGGCTCAATAATGATTATAGTATCGCGAAGTAGATTGAACTGAACACCGATTCCGTCGAAATTACCCGTTAAAGGTTCATTCATCTCCTTGACATCCTTGGCCGAGATATATGTCGAATGAGGATCGAGGTTCTTTAATATTTCCACAATGGCCTTTTCCGTAAGCATATCCATATTGACAGTGTCGACATAAAATGCCTCGATCAGACCAAATGTCCTTGCTATCTTGAATGTTCCCTCGCTCAGAACCTGCGATTGTGCTTTAACGGGCAGAACAAAAATAGCCGTCACCAGCATCGCTGTCAGCACAAATAGTTTCTTCATATATTGATTATGTATATTGTGTTATTACTCCAACAAATATTAATACTTAAAGTTTTATGCTTCAGTATTTTTTGGGTCTTTGGGTCTTTGAGTGTTTGGGCCTTCTGGTCTGCTTTTTCCCCCGACGCTCCTTTAGTCGGTCGGGGTCTACGCTTCGCTACGACTTTTTCCTTTTACCTTTCTTCTCCCTATTCCCACTCTATCGTTGAAGGCGGTTTGGAACTTATGTCATAGACCACCCTGTTTATTCCCTTCACTTTATTGATAATCTCATTTGATATTATGCCGAGAAATTCATAAGGCAAATGGCACCAGTCTGCTGTCATTCCGTCCGTTGATGTCACAGCCCTGAGAACAACGGCATTTTCGTAAGTTCTTTCATCACCCATTACTCCTACTGACTGCACCGGAAGAAGAATTACACCTGCCTGCCAAACGGAATCATATAGACCGTGTTTTTTGAGGCCTTCGATGAAGATGTCATCGGCTTCTTTAAGGATCTCAAGCTTTTCCCGGGTCATCGTACCAAGGAGCCTGATGGCGAGTCCGGGGCCAGGGAAAGGATGTCTTTTCAAAATAGAATCCGGAATGCCGAGAGTATGGCCTGCTTTTCGCACTTCATCCTTAAACAGTAGTCGCAAAGGCTCGATAACTTTAAGGTTCATCTTCTCAGGAAGCCCGCCGACATTATGGTGCGATTTGATGGTGGCTGAAGGGCCGTTCACCGATACTGATTCGATAACATCGGGGTAGATCGTACCCTGGCCAAGCCACTTCACATCTTTAATCTTATGGGCCTCCTCATCGAACACCTCGATGAAGACCCTTCCGATTGTTTTTCTTTTTGCCTCGGGATCGCTTATCCCTTCAAGCTGGTCCAGGAACCTGTCAGCAGCATTTACACCTGTCACGTTTAAACCCAGTCCTTTATAAGATTCAAGAACTTTATCGAATTCGTTCTTCCTGAGCAATCCGTTATCAACGAAAATGCAGGTCAGGTTTTTCCCGACAGCCCTATGAAGCAAAACTGCTGCGACTGTTGAATCTACGCCTCCTGAAAGACCGAGCAGCACCTTGTCGTTCCCGACCTTCTGCTTAAGAGACTCAACAGTCGATTCAACAAAAAGATCCGGCGTCCAGGTGCCCTTGCAGCGGCAGATGCCAAAAACGAAATTCCTGAGCATCTGAGAGCCTTCGGTGGTATGATAAACTTCCGGATGAAATTGAATTCCCCATGTCGGCTCTCCCGAAATATGATATGCCCCTGCTTTCACGTCGGAAGTCGATGCTGTTATCTCAAAATTTACGGGCATTTTCATGATTGTGTCCCCATGCGACATCCAGACTTGTGAGCCCTGGCTTACACCGTTTAACAGCGGATCGCGGGTATCGAGGTATGAAAGTTTCGCCCTGCCATATTCCCTTGTTGCAGAAGGAAGAACCTCGCCTCCCGATTTCTGGACAAGGA
>JBLNAO010000080.1:0-3787 GCA_050259395.1 Chloroflexota bacterium | reverse complement strand
GGCTTCGTTTCGAAAGGCTTCAGCTTATTGCAGAGAGCCCTTATATAAAAGGAGGTAAATTCGACACTTCCGGCGGGGCAGGTTTCAATATAGCCGGCTTTGGCTTATCAGTCGACAGCATCTCTCTTGCACTGAGGTCCGGGAAGGCTGTGCTGGCCCTTAATACTAAAGTTGCCCTGATGAACAAGACAGACAAGGGAGTGACCGCCTCTACCCGTATGTTCATAAATGCATCGGTAAAGAAGGAACCGGGCAGCTCAGGGGAAGACAGGCTGAAATGGTCCTACGATGGCATACTGCTCGAAGGTGTGAAGATCAGGGGTGGGGTGTCGTTATTCACGCTGAACGGCAATGCATTTATCTTCAGGAATCATCCCGTCTACGGTGACGGCTTCACTGGTGAAGTAGGTTTCACTGCCGGGAAGATAATCAGGGACACGGTTGCAGCTGAAATAAGATTTGGCAATAAAGCCGATTTCAAATACTGGTATGCACACATCGACATTCCCGCGAAAATACCTCTTGGCACTGTCACTCTCAGTAATCTTGGAGGCGGAGCCTACAGCAACATGGAACGCGCGGACCTGTACAATGTAGCTTCGGAATATATCCCGAAGAAGGATGCAGGGATGGGTTTAATGGCTGATGTCGGAATGTATGTAAAAGACGAAAAGATCTTCAACGCAGATGTCGGTCTTGAAATTTCAATAAATAAAACAGGAGGGGTGAAATTCATTCGGTTTGCCGGGGAAGGAAGGTTTCTTGCCGGGAAAGATGCCACAACGAGCATTACAGACATGACTGCTTCGGTGAACATGCTCTTTGACAACGTGAACAACAGCTTTCATGCCAACCTCCGCGTTTACCTGAATGTCGCCAACGCCATAAGGGGTAAAGGTCCCGGTGATCTCCTGGGTGAAGCCGTAATTCACAGTGATCCTGCAGACTGGTACATATTCATTGGAAGACCTTCTTTTCCGCTTGGAGTGACTGTCGGTGGACTTTTTGAAGGACAGACCTATTTCATGGCCGGGACCAAAATTGAGAGCATGCCTTTACCCCCGCCTGAGATAGCCTCTATCATTACAAATACTGACCTTGATTTCATGAGGAATGAACGCGATTTCGCTTCAGGTCAGGGTATTGCTTTCGGCATTATGCTTAAAGCGAGCGCCGGAGTCGGTGAGGGTGGTGGTTTTGTTTACGCATATTTCAATGCAGGGGCCGGGGCGGACATAATGCTGCAGAATTATGGTGAAGCTAAATGCGAGGGACGTGAAGGCCCTATTGGTATTAACGGCTGGTATGCATCAGGACAGGGTTATGCATACCTGACCGGGAAAATAGGGATAAGAGTGAAGAAATCGGAGTTCGACATCATGAGTGTGGCCGCCGCTTTGCTCGTGCAGGCCAAAATGCCGAACCCTTCATGGTTCAGGGGAAATATTGCAGCCAGGTACAGTATTCTCGGAGGGCTTGTAAAAGGGAAGGTGAATGTGGAGGTTGTCATCGGGGAAGAATGTGTAGTGGTGAATCCCGGAAATGAACTGGGGGGAATAAAACTGATCGGTGATATCAGTCCTTCTTCAGGAAGCTCCGAAGTGGATGTCTTTGCCGCACCACAGGTGTCGTTCAATACTACCATTGATAAGGAATTCACGATGACGAACCTCAGCGACGCAACAGCATCCTACAAGGTGGTCCTTGACCAGTTTGATCTGATAAATTCATCGAACCAGCCGCTCGGCGGAGATATTGAATGGAACCCAGCTCACGATATGGCAACACTGAAGCTCCGGGATATTCTTCCCGGCAAACAGCAGATTACCGCGACTGTTAAGGTTCATATTGAGAAGAAAATTGATTTACGCTGGCAGCCCGTTGAGAATGGATCTGAAACCAGCACGATCAGCTTCAGCACAGGTGATGAGCCTAAATCGGTTCCGCCAAGCAATGTGGCTTACAGTTATCCGTTGCGCAATCAATATAATTTCTACAGGGCTGAATATCCGTCAGGATACATCAAGCTTCTGAGAGGACAGCCTGAGCTTTTCCTTCCTGAAAAAGAGGGAATAAAATGGAGCTATTACGCCAGATTCAGCAGTAATAAACAGACTGTTGAGGTTCCTGTAACATACAATACTGGAGGATCCATGATTCAATATGAGATCCCATCAAACCTCTCCGCCTCCATGGTATTTGATGTGGTTATTCTCAAGAAACCTGTTTCTGTAGGTCCATCTGACCGGAATCTGACAAGGGGCGAATTACAAATTGCAAACGTGAATCCTCTTGATTCAACCAGGGTTGCTACCACCGACATTACCTCAGCCGAAGTGGCTGAAACAGAAACAGAGTTGCATTCTTTGTCATTCAGGACAAGCATGTATGCGACGTTCGGCGAGAAGATGGCAAATATCAAAGACTGGAAGGATCAGTACAACATTGATGATGTTAATAACGGATCACTCATGACCCTGTTGTTCATCAGAGCGAATCTCGCTGAATTGTTCGATAAGTATGAAATTGAAGGATACGGGCAGACATCCGGCCCGTTAATCTCAATTCAGGCTTTGCGTGGAGTAAGCTGGATTGACAATCATGTTTTCCCCCTTATTTATGATCAGTACGGTGCCGGTGGTATAACTCTTGACAGGGATATCAATCTTCTTGGGCTGTTTCCTGCTAAAGCATTGTTTATTTCTAACATTAACCGCGAAGCATTGCTTTTGGACAACTCAGGTTCGGTTACATACCAGGGTGATTTTTATTTCAAATACTTCATAGGCAGGTATGTCAGCGCAGACTTTTATGAGCTTCGTAATAAGGCGGCATCGTTGTACCTGGATAAAAATCAAACACCTTCTACCCAGGCTGTAACACTCCTTGCCGGACAGTTAAGGGATCTTTCAACAGGAAATTACCCGTTCAGGATAAGTTACAGGTTGCCGGGAAGTGAAATTACCACTTTTTCAAAGGACTATATATTCAATAATAATTATTAAAGAGAAGGGATGCAATTAGCAGGAAAAATCAGAACCACTATGTGGACAATCCTTCTGTCTGCCCTGATCCAACCTTTGTCAGGCCAGAGTGAAAACCGGATCTCCTGTGTTGCATTTGTAAGTGGCGATTCAATCATGCTCAGGTGGGTTCCTGTCTCTTTGCCTGTATGGCAGTCAGGCTTAGAGCATGGGTATATTATTAAGAAGTACATTATTTCACGAGGAGGTGAATATATCACCGATGGATTGAGCAACGGAAAATTACTGACTCCTTCTCCGGTCAGGCATGCAGCTGCCGAACAATTTGATTTGCTTGCATCTTCAGATCCCCGGGTTGGAGTTGTTCAGGAAGCAATTTATGGATCGGATTTCCGCCAACCGGAGGACAACTTCGCAGCTTTCAGGAAATCTTATGAAGAACTGGAAGTGCGTCTTGGATTCGCACTTTTCATGTGCGACATGTCCTATAAGATTGCAGATGCTGCCGGGTTGTATTTCTCCGATAAAGGAATAATGAGCGGTGAACGTTATGTTTACAGTATCTCACTCGCAAATACACCTGATGAGATCAAAGTGGATCCTGCAGTCATTGTTGTTGATGCTGATGAGCGCACCGTATTGCCGGCTGTAACGGACATTCAGGCAATATTTATTGACAGTGCTGCCAGGTTCCGCTGGCCGGTGTATTTCTTTAAAGGTGTGTACTCTGCTTATGTAATTGAAAAAAGCATTGACGGTAATGAATTTAAGCCAATTTCAGAATTACCGCTGGTAAATTTTTC
>JBLNAO010000079.1:0-5087 GCA_050259395.1 Chloroflexota bacterium | reverse complement strand
CTTACGGCATCGTTCGATCACAATATTGTCGACGGAGCTCCGGCATCGCGGTTCATGAAACAATTCACGGAAATTGTCAGAAGCGGAGATTTAATAAAGCTAACTTGAGACCACAATCCCGTTCCTTCCACTTCTTCCGCCGTTCAGAGGGAAAGGTAATCATCCTAGGTCCGGCACCGCTGTCGCTCACTTCGGCTATCGCTCAGTGAGCGCTGGCCGCTCGTTGAGCCTTTCGACCTTCACCACCTGCCCACTCGCAACAAATCAACCTGGCGCATGTTAGTATTTGTAACCAAAAACATTAGAAATGAAATACATAATGAAAGTCAGGATGTCGAAGGAAGGCGGTAATAACAATTTACGTGACCCGGAATTTGGCAAAAAAATGCAGGAGGCGCTTGCAGAAGTGAACGCAGAAGCTGCATATTTTACAACTATTGATGGCAACAGGGGAGGATACATCATCGTCAATATGGACAATGCTTCGCAGATGGCAGCATTTGCTGAACCATTCTTCCACTGGATGGATGCAGAAATTGAATTTCTGCCGGTAATGACACCCGAGGATCTTGCCAAGGCAGCCCCGGCAATTGAAAAAGCGGTCAGGAAATGGGGAGCGTACTCAGAACGCTATTCCGGGGTAAATGCATGAAAACCGAGATAATCCTTTTGCCTTAAATTCCTAACCCAGCTTTGCGCGGTTCGTCCACGGTTAAGTACCGCCGACCGCGTATTTGGCGTAACCCTTGCTTCTCCACGCATACCTTAGCACACTCTAGCACACTCCTACAACAATGAAGACCCAGATCATTTCTGAAACCACAATCACGAGAGCCTCACAGGAGGACATTGCTGAAATCCTCAATCTCCAGAAAATTGCCTTTATCTCCGAAGCAGAGCTTTATAACAATTATAATATTGAGCCCCTGACCCAGACTTATGACTCAATATCAGAAGACTTCAAAGAATACATCTTCCTGAAAGCTGTATATAAAGACAAAATCATTGGGTCTGTTAAAGGCAGACAAACACCTGAGTATTGCTGGATTGGAAGGCTAATAGTTCACCCGGAATTTCAAAACAACGGAATTGGAAAAAGATTAATGCTCGAAATCGAAAAAGAATTTCCAAAAGCAAAACAGTTTCATCTTTGCACCGGTTATAGAAGTTTTAAGAATATAAAATTATACGAATCGATAGGGTATCACAGAGTTGAAGACTCTAATAACGATACCAATGGAATCCACCTGGTCAGAATGGTTAAAACAATAAACTGACGTAAAAGGCTTAATAAGTAATGACCAGGACTCCGCTTGCTTCGACTCCGTTCACTTCGACTGTCGCTCAGTGAGCGGTGGCCGCTCGTTGAGCCTGTCGAAACGAGCCTGCCGAAGTGAGCCCTAAAACCCTAACAAATGTTCAAAAAGCAATTCTTCCTTGACGCTCCGGTCAGTGCCTTCGGCTCGAAACTTTAGTCACTCGTAACAGAAGTCCTGAATAAGGTTAATATCAGATCGATCATGGCTTTGAAAAAATGGATTTCGACAAGGTCAAAGAAATGCAATCCATTTATTCTGGAGTGCGGGATCAAAAAGGAAGAAGTTATATAGGGAGCTGATAATTCCGGCTTAAGTTACTTTCCCAGCAGCTCTTTCAGGCGCTGAAAATCGTCCATCTCCAGAGACTCCTCGAATCTTACGGAGTGGTAGCTTATGCTGTTCTTAGACAGGTATTCATCACATAGTCTCCTGAGATTTTCTTTATTCTGAACGGCCCTGAAATATATTATCTGTATCGCTGATTTTGGAAGATCTTTATTCCAGTAATCCGGGTTGACTTTCATGATCCTCGGAAAGAGATTGTCCTGTCCAGCGAAACCGGGGTTGTTTGTAACCCTTGCTATTCCACCCCCGAAATAAGCTGGTTTGTTCCGGTACGTTACCGGGATCTCTGCATATTCTTTATCTATAAATTCCTTCTGCATTTTTGCCGACAGTTCATCACTCTCTTTTTTCAGCTCCTCGTAAGCACAGGCAAAAGCTTCATCGACAGTGACCGGAACCCAGTAATCGGGACGTGAAGGATCGTAGATAATGAATATCTCACCATCGTAAAGATCTATACCCGGGGCAAGAGTCTTCTTATCGAGCGGAACTGTGAAGAACCCGCTTACGACATCCTTTTTCGGTGCGTTGAAGTCATAGGGCACAGGGCACAGAGCGCAGGGCACAGGGCACATGCAGGTCACCCCGTCTTTTAGTCATTTTTTTTAACGGAGAGAACGCCTTACTGCCGTATAGCCGGCCAGCTCATTTTCAAATCAGAAAAAAACCAGAATTGTGCAACACTGAGCATTCACAACCGTCTTTAGCTATAATCTGTAACCTTTTTCAGCAACCACGGTATATGTACTATGAAAAACCCTAATTCCATTTGAATGAAAGATGTATTTTCAAAACAAATAATACTCTGCCTTGTACTCATACTCCACATGGCAGGCAGTTTTGCCCAAACTAAGGACTCGACTGTAGTGAAAAGAACCTACCAGACGGCTCTTGCAAAAACTGCCCCTGTTATTGATGGTCTCATGAATGACGAAAGCTGGAATTCTGTCGAATGGTCCGGAAATTTCATTCAGTTTGAACCAGTGGAGAATAAGCCACCATCACAGGAGACTGCATTTAAAGTGCTTTATGACAATGATAACCTCTACGTATTCGTAAGGGCCTATGATTCCGAACCTGATAAGATCAGCAGGATAATGTCGAGACGCGACAATTTTAGCGGCGATATGGTTTCGGTAATGATCGACAGTTACTTTGATAAGCAGACTTGTTTCATGTTCGGAGCTTCCGCATCAGGAGCAAAAAGTGATGCAGCGATATCACAGGATGGCAATAACGAAGATAACAGCTGGAATCCGATCTGGTTTCTCGAAACCTCCGTAGATGATAAAGGATGGTGTGCTGAGATGAAGATCCCTCTGAGCCAGCTTCGTTTTGGGAAAAAAGATGAACTGGTTTGGGGACTTGAATTTCAGCGAAGCTTATATCGCAACCAGGAACGTTCCCTATGGCAATATATTCCAAAAGGGTCCCCGGGGTTTGTTCATCTTTTCGGTGAATTGCAGGGAATCAAAAATATTACACCAAAGCACCAGGTTGAGATAATGCCCTATGCTGTCGCCCGCACCGAGCGGTTTGAGAAGACTGAGGGTGATCCGTTTAACACCGGCAAATTGTCCAGTATCTCTGCAGGTCTGGATGGGAAGATTGGTTTAACAAATGATTTTACACTTGACTTCACCGTTAATCCTGATTTCGGACAGGTTGAAGCGGATCCTTCGGAGGTAAACCTGACTGCTTTCGAATCCTATTTTTCCGAGAGAAGGCCATTCTTTGTAGAGGGTTCAAATATCTTTCAATTCAGACCGACACAGACAATTGTTATCCATAATATGGGCGCCGACAATTTGTTCTACTCCAGGCGCATCGGACGATACCCGCATAATTACCCGTCTGTTTCAGGGAATGAGTATGTTAGAATGCCGGAATCGACTACAATCTTAGGCGCGATGAAGATCTCGGGAAAAACAAAAAAAGGTTTGTCGGTCGGAATTCTCGAGAGCCTGACATCGAGGGAAGACGCCTTAATAGACAGCCTGGGTTCGAGGAGAAAGGAAACGGTAGAACCCTTTACAAATTATTTTGTGGGAAGGATACAGCAGGATTTCAATAAGGGTACAACCACAATCGGTGGTATGTTTACAGCGGTTAACAGGAAAATTAATACCCCCGTTCTTGAGTATCTTCCATCAGCAGCTTATACAGCAGGGCTCGATTTTCAGCACAACTGGAAAGAGAGAACCTGGTATGTTGCCGGGAATGCTGAATTCAGTAATGTCAAAGGAAAGCCGTTGGCTTTGATCGATATGCAGACATCCTCTGCCAGGTATTACCAGAGACCCGATGCAAAGTACCTTTCAGTTGATTCAACCCTGACTTCACTTCCGGGTTACGGGAGTACGGTGAAATTCGGAAGGTCCAGCCAGAAAAAGCTGCAGTTCGAAACAAGCATGACCGTTCGTTCACCGGGATTGGAATTCAATGATATCGGTTACATGAGATCCTCCGATGTGATACATCATGGCTCATGGGCAGCCTATTATATCCGCAATCCGTTCTGGATATTTAATAACTTCTACCTGAATACAAATTACTGGGTGTATTTCAATTTTTCCGGTAAGCTTCTTTCTTCAAATCTGAATACTAATTTCAACGCAAAATTTAAGAATAACTGGTTTATGTTCGGGCAGTTCAACCAGCAGAGCGAAAGTATTTCCACAACACTATTACGTGGTGGTCCATCCTTTACAATGCCCGGAAACCAGGGCTTCTCATTGGGTCTTGGTAGCGATGGGTCCAAAAAGCTTTCATTTTTCCTTGGTAATTTCCATGGCTCAGGAAACTTAAACAGCTCCAAATCACACGAATATTTCTCAGAAATTAATTATAAGCCAACAAATTCATTATCAATCTCTTTTAATCCGAATTATGGGATACAGAACTCTGAGCTTCAGTATGTCCGCAGTACAATTGTCGACGGAAATTCCACATATCTTTTTGGCCGTTTGAACCAGAAAACACTGGGATTCACTTTCAGAGTAAATTATACTGTCAATCCGGAATTAAGCATTGAATATTATGGTCAGCCTTTTATCTCAGCCGGAAAGTATTCTGAGTTTAAGAAGATTACTCAACCCGATGCCGGTAAATTCCTAGAAAGGTTTTACGAATACGCCCCCGTTGAACTAATCTTTGATGAATCGTCAAATAACTATAATGTATATGATGGGGAATCATACTCTTTCGGAAACCCTGATTTTAATTTCAGACAGTTCCGGTCAAACCTTGTGGTGAGATGGGAATATCTGCCGGGCTCAACTTTATATCTCGTATGGTCGCAGGGCAGGACAAGTACAGATAACGGAGGAGTTTTTTCTTACGGGTCGGATATGAAAGATCTTTTCAGGATAACTCCCCGGAATATTTTCCTGGTAAAATTTTCATACTGGTTTAATTTGTAGG
>JBLNAO010000078.1:0-4136 GCA_050259395.1 Chloroflexota bacterium | reverse complement strand
CGATGAAAGGTACTCTTCAAAACTGCTCCAGTTAACCTTCATGCGGGCTACTGGAAAACCCATTGCCGGGTGGAAACCGCATTCATTCAGCCTGCTGAATTCTTTATGACGACCGGCAGGTATATCGCGTATAATGCACAATTCTGCTCTCTCAATTACAGCTATCTCATCGATTTTGGATGAAAGAGCATCCAGGAATTCCTCTGTATACGTCGGCAGTGCCTGGATAGTAATGCCGAGTGAAGCCAGGTGTCCGGCTTCGATAATCCGCATTTCCATAAATCCGGGGTTCCACGCCTTTACAGTTTCGACGACATTGGCGGGATATAAACCTGCCATCCGTGCCAGGTCGATCCGTATGGAGAAGCAATATGCTATACCTGCGGGCTCATTACCCAGATATCCTATTATATAATAAGGGTGAATATCATTGATCCGTGAAGCTTCAATTGCAGTAAGATGTGCTATTTCCAGTCCCACGGAATCGCGATTCACGAACCGGTTCCATTCGCTGACCGGTAGTTCGTTGACTGAGTTATAATGCTCCATTCTGATCATCGACGTTTTACCGGCAGTTCCCGGCCTTAAAGTGGTTTCTGTTTCCATCCTGTATTATTTTATTTGTCAGACTTTTGATCTTTCGGCGCCGAAAATTGATCGTGCTAAAGATTTTCCATTTTAAATGCATTATTTAATGATTCAATATTCTCGGCAAATTTCAGGGATATAGAGTTATCAGTCGACCGGGGATTTTGGGACGGACACAGAAAATCAGCATAAGCTTTTAAAAGCCTCTGTTACAACGATCTTGTAAGAAAGGACAATTTGCTTTACAGGTGCGGCAAAATTGGCGTACGGGAAAAAACGAAGATCACCTGAGATATTCAGACGGTGTTACACCAGTGGTCTTTTTAAAAAAGCTGTTGAACGTGGATTTTGAATTGAAGCCGCTTTCGTAAGCGAGTGAAAGAAAAGTGAATTGCTTATTCCTTGTGTCCCTTGTAAGTTCATGGAAATGCCCAAGCCTGTATTCATTCACATAATCGTAAAAGTTTTTCCCGATATTCTCGTTCAAAAGCTGTGAGAGAAGGTTAGGTGAACAATTTATCATCTCCGAGAGGTCAGACAAATTAAGGCTGGGATCGAGGTATGGCTTTTCCTTAAGCATAATTCCTTCAAGATCTGCTTTCAACTTTCCTGCAACATCTTTCGGAAGGCTTGTCTTCCTGTATTTCTTTACAGCAGGCGCAGAGCTGCTGGTCGCGGCTGCATCGCGCAGGAATGCCGTGGCAGACAAATATGCAGGGTGATGCCTGACATTATCCCATATATGATCGATTGTAATAAGCAGAGTCGGAGCAGACCTGTGTTTCACGCAATCAGCGAGAAGATCCAATGCTCTTTCCTGGTCGCCGAGGAGAAGGTAGACAAGGGTAAGATATGCATAGTTGGGTGCCCTGGCAAGCGGGTTTGAACCGGTCTCTTCAAAAAGCAGTTTCGCCATGTGGAGAGCTTCCTCCCTTTCGCCTTTGAAAGCACAGTATACAGCTTTAAGTTCAGTGATGTCGATACCCGGCCTGGGATTGTTTTCAAACACTGAAATCAAATCCCTGGCTTCATCGAACCTTTTCAACATGCATAATATTTCAAGTTTCAGGGCAAATTGCGCCGGCCATTCGGGAGCAAGCCTGATGTTTTTTTCAATGTATTCAAGCGATTTTTCAGGTTCATTGGTGAGCCTGTAGATCAACGCTATACAAAAATTCACTGTTGCATGAAAAGGATTCAGTCTTTCAGCCTGGAAAAGATGATCAAAGGATTCTTCAATATTTCCCAGGGATGCAAGGATCAGACCTTTGTGCATAATTGCATCTGCGAAACTGGGGCGTAATTGAATGGCTTTATTCACATTGCTGAGCGCTTCGGGAATATTCCATTCCATCCAGTACTTTTTACCTGCAATTATAGCATAGACATCTGCCTGGTTATTATCAAGTCCTGATGCTATGGCAAGATATTTATCTATTTTATTATTGGCAGTCACAGGATCAGCCTGGCCGGAAGCTCCCATCCAGGTAAGGGCATTGCACAGGGCGATATAGGGTTTTACAAACGACGGATCGAGCTCGATGGCTTTTTCAAAGCATGCCACCATCTCGCGGCTGCGGCTAAAATCCCAGCTGTTCTGCAGGAATACTCCCTTAAGGTATTGATCCAGGGCTTCGGTATTTTCGATCTTCTGCTCCTTTACGGGGGCCTCAGGTATAATGTTTGAATTGATCTTCCCGGCTATTTCACCCGCAATTTCATCCTGGAGGGTAAAAATATTTTTCAGCTCCCTGTCCCATTTGCAGGACCAGATATGGTAGCCATCCCCGGTTCTTATAAGCTGTGCCGTGATCCTGACCTGGTTGCCTGATTTTCTTACACTGCCTTCGAGCAAAAGGGAAACATTCAATTGTATTCCGATTTCCCTTACATCCATATTCCTGTTCTTAAAGGCAAATGAGGAGGTGCGTGCAGTAACATGAAGACCTTCGATATTCGCAAGTGAATTGATTATCTCCTCGGTGATGCCGTCACTGAAGTATTCTTCACCGCTTGCAGAGCTCATGTTGATAAATGGAAGAACCGCGATGCTATGTTTGGAAATAATCATCCGTAAGTAACTTAGCATAAAGGTAATAAAATAATCTTGCCAGTGTCCCCGTGGCCTGTGCAAGACCTGCAAAGCATCCCTCTCCTCAATTGTCCCCTCTCACCCCGGGTAACGGGATTCATGGGTGAGGCTGGCCGGGACAAAATTTATTCCTGCTTTCCCTAAACATTTCATGTTTGTTACTGTTTTCTGGTATATGATATTAAATAGCAATAATATCTCACCAGATGAAAACAATAAACCCTTTTATCTTTAAAGCCTTTCAGAACAGTGATGAGTACTTTGAAATAATAAATGACAGGCGCAGGTCAGGACAGATAATCCTTCAGCAGCTCTTTCTGATCCTTTTATTCACATTCCTGTATGGAGTTGTAATGGGAAGCTACAACGGATGGCTGCAAAGCATCGTGACCGGAATTAAGCTACCGGTGCTGATATTGCTCTCTTTATTCATTTGCTTTCCGGCGCTTTACATAATCCAGACAATGATCGGCTCCACAATGAGCTTCTTTCAGATGTCAAACATAATCTTCTCAGGAATTTTTGTCTTTTCAACAATTGCGTTGTCATTCTGCCCCATTGTCATTTTCTTCATGATCACAAGCGACAGCTATTCGTTCCTGAAATTGCTTCATGTCGGAATATTCACCTTCTCGGGCTTTTTTGCTGTCAGAACGATCGTAAATGGTTTAAAATTCGCGTGTGAGAGGAAGAATCTCTATCCCAGGCTTGGGATGACAATATTCAAGACGTGGGTATTCATTCTTGCTTTTGTCAGCTCTCAGCTGGCATGGAACCTGCGTCCCTTTGTCGGCAGCCGTGATATGCAGTTTGAACTTTTCCGTGAGAAAGAAGGTAATTTTTTTATTGCCGTGATTAAATCTGTGGGACATATTATTATCCCGGAAAAGAGTAAGGATCAGAAGACAGATGAACATAATATGTCAGGTTCTCATAGCGGTTCCAATTGAAAGATATGCCGGAAAAAGATAAAATAATGACCCTCGAGGAAGTGGCAGAATACCTCCGGTTAACGCCCCAGACAATATACAGCTGGGCGCAGGAGAAGAAGATCCCTGCAGTAAAGCTCGGAAAGGAATGGCGATTTAAGAAATCGCTGATCGATAAATGGTTTGACGATCATCTTGATGAGAAATTTAAAAACTATATGGACACTGAATAATCAACATGTAAAAAAATAAACAAGGAGGAATTAGTCATGAAAACAGTAGCGCTTGTCTGTAATTCTTTGTTGCTGGGAATGATTTGTTTCGGGTTAATTACTGATGGGCTCCCTTCGGAAACAGGTCAATTGTTGCTTGTTCTCCTGGGAATGGTGGGAATCATAATGAATATTCTGTTGATTGCCGGAACCAGGATCGGAAAATTTGAGGCTTTGGCGGAAGATCTCCCGTTTTCAGGAACGACCAGGAAAAAAGTGCCTTTAATCTTTTTCCTGAAGTCTTTCACAATAATC
>JBLNAO010000077.1:0-6402 GCA_050259395.1 Chloroflexota bacterium | reverse complement strand
GAGCTGCTGATTGCCTCTCCGGCGTTGTGGTGGCCAAACGGCTATGGCAAGCCAAACCTTTACAGGATGAGACTCAGGTATTCGGGTAGTACAGGATTATCTGATGACACAACTTTTGTCTTTGGCATTCGAACTGTAAGCACAAAAGCAGTAGATGTAAATGGTACATGGAGACGCGATTTTTACGTCAACGGGAAGAGGGTCCATATAACTGGTGGCGCCTGGGTTCCCGATATGATGCTTAACCGCGATTCACTGAGGTATGATTACGAGATGCGCCTGTGCAGAAATTCCAATATTAATCTTGTCAGGATATGGGGAGGCGGTGTGACACCCCGTGATGAATTTTTCGATGCTGCTGACCGTTACGGACTCATGGTGTGGTCCGACTTCTGGATAACGGGCGACACCCAGGGCGAGTTTAAGGGCTCTCCCGACTGGCCGCTCGAAGGCAATGTGTTCGTGAAAAATGTTCAGAGTACAATACTGAGGATCAGGAACCACCCCAGCCTCCTTGTGTGGACCGGAGGAAATGAGGGCCATGCACGCAAGGAACTTTATGACGTGATGAGGAACAGCATAATCACTCTCGACGGAACAAGGCCATACATTCCAAGTTCCTCGGGCTTTGCAAAGCTCCCGGCAGGCTTCGATGGTGCCTGGCCCGACAACCTTCCTACGGGAGTTTACAGCGGTGGGCCGTATACATGGCAGGATCCGAAGGTTTATTATTCAAAGGCAATTGCCGGCAAGGACTGGGTTTTCAAGGATGAAACAGGATTGCCTTCGCAACCGCCTTATGACATCATGCCCAGGATCATTCCTGATCTCGTGTGGGACAAAAAGCTTCCATTCCCGTTGAATAATACCTGGGGTTATCATGATGCTGCCACAGGGAATGGCCGCTATGACCAGTATTATAATGAAATGGCCAAACGATACGGTGAACCCGTGGATATGAAAGATTTCAGCGACAAGATGCAGCTTATGAACGCGGTAGGATACCAGGGAATCTTCGAGGCTGCAGGACATAAACTCAACGATATCGGAGGCGTTATGCTGTGGAAGCTGAATGCTGCTTTTCCAAGCGTCGTCTGGCAGGTTTACGACTGGTACCTGATGCCCAACGCAGGATATTATTTTATGCAGAATGCATGCGAACCACTTCATTTACAGTTGAATATAATGAACAGCCGGGTTCTCGCCCTTAACCGCACATACAGGGAGGCTGCAGGACTGACGGCTGTTGCTGACGTCTATGGAATTGATTCAAAATCACTGTTCCATGAAGAGAAAAGCATCAGCCTTTCGGCAACGGAAGTTGAAGAGGCTTCCGATCTTTCATCCGCCATCTCCAAAAACACTGGTGTAAGCTTTGTCGTATTAAGATTGAAGGATAAATCGGGTAAGATACTGTCATACAATACTTACTGGCTTGCTCCAGACAATAATTTCAAGCCTCTCGACAATATGCCGGAAGCCGGAGTGAAGGCGAGGGTCACAGGTAACAGCAGCAGCAAGTCCGACAAAACCTGGAAAGTCGAGGTTACAAATAATTCGGATAAACTGGCATTCTTCATCCGCCCTCAGCTTGTTTCGGAAGGGGAGGAGGTGCTTCCAGGAATGTGGTCGGCAGGCTATTTCACTCTTGCACCGTCAGAAACAAGGACGATTACGGTAACATGCCCGAACGGTGCTCTTGAAGCAAAAACACCTGAGGTTAAAATTTCCGGATGGAATGTACTCGAAGTAACAGTGCCTGTAAAATAGGTGCCAGGACTGCTGATTAAAATTACTTCACCTTATCGTAGACAAAAATACCTTTGAATTCTTGTCCTGACATCTGGATTGTCTGATCAATGCTGAGGGAGTTGCCATCCGATTTCCATGATTCTTTGGCTACCAGGCTGTCCTCTCCGCCTCCTCCGTTAAAGGTTGTCCTTGAATCAATGATAATCGTACCGTCGGGTCCTTTTTGTGCCTTTGAAACCCTCGGCATGTCATAAATATTGATCTTTGCCTCTTTGCCGTCGAAGGTCATATTTTCATCGAAAGGATATTCCTGGCCATTAGGATCCGAGTATGTTCTCGTGGTGAGCAGGCTGTCACCCCTGACCATGACACTGATCTGTGAGAGGTATAGCTGATCTGTGGGTACATTGCTCTTATCCTTATTGATTTTCCAGGTGCCGTTAAAAGGGCTTTGTGCCGAAATTGCAAATGCAAACAGAAGAAATGCCGCAGAAAGGATCGTTTTTTTCATTGTTTTCTGAATTTTTAAACTATCCTATAAAGATAATCAATTATCAATGATGTTTTACACCTTTCAGTATTCGTTATACAATCTTGCTTGCTTTTCTTGCTTGCTTTTTCACCAAAGAGTTGGGAATACTCAGGATCTTCACTCAACGCTCAACCCTTTACTTTACGCTCAACGCTTTATGCTTTACGCTCAACTCAACGCTCAACGCTCTCCTCTTTTTTACTAATATTCCTCAGGCATCGTTTTCAGCTGTTCGTAGGTGAAAACAGGGCCATCTTTGCATACGTATGTTTTCCCGACATTACACCTGCCGCATTTGCCGAAGCCGCATTTCATCCTGTTTTCAAGAGTTGTAAAAATATCCTTGTCCTGGAATCCAAGCTTCTTAAGAACGGGCATTGTGAATTTGATCATCACAGGTGGTCCGCAGAGTATTGCAACGGTGTTTTCCGATGAAGGAGCCAGTTTGTCGAGAACGGCAGGTACAAAACCGATCTCTCCTTTCCATTCGGGTGTCTGACCACCGGGGTCGACGGTTGTGATAAGTTTCACATCAGGCCTTTCTTCCCAATCCTTAAGCTCCTGCTTGTAAACAAGGTCGTTCACCGAACGGGCTCCATAGACAATTGTGATATCCTTATATTTTTCGCGCAGGTCTATCGTGTTCCATATTACGCAGCGCATCGGTGGCAGTGCAATGCCGCCGGCGATGTACAAAAGGCTTTTGCCTTGCCATTCCTCAATTGGAAATGTATTTCCGTATGGTCCCCTGAATCCTACAGTATCGCCAATTTCGAGATTCGCAAGAGCGTTGGTTACCCGTCCTGCTTTTCTGAATGTGCATTCTATATATCCCTTACGGGTGGGAGAGGAGGCAACACAAAATGTTGATTCACCTTCTCCGAAAACTGAATATTCTCCGAACTGTCCGGCTTTGAAGCTGAACCTGCCGGCATCCTCTTCATTCCTGAACTTCAGCCGGAATGTCCTCACATCAGGAGTCTCCTCGATGATTGTATCAATCTCCATGAGGTAGGGCATATAGATGTTGTCGTTCATATATCTTCGATTAGATGTTCTGTAATGTTTCGAGCTGTTCTGAAATGTTCATGTCAACCGGGCATGCACTCGAGCATCGTCCGCATCCAACACAGCCGAGAGTTTTGTTCCTGTCCGGCATGTATGAAAACTTATGCATTATCCTCTGCCTCCATCGCTGGCTCTGAACATGCCTGGGGTTATGTCCCGAAGTGTGAAGCGTGAACAGGCCGAATCCGCACGCATCCCAGCTCCTGTACCTTACCCCGTTTTTTCCCCTGGTCTCATCCTGGATGTCGAAACATGCACATGTCGGACAGACATAGGCGCAGGCCCCGCAGCCAAGGCATCTGAGTGAATTCTCAACCCAGAACGGATGCTCGAATGCCCTGTTGAGATTTTCAGTCACCTTTGAGCTTTCGAACTTTCTTTTGACTTCTGTGATTACAGGTTTTTCTGCAGTGGTCTGTTCAAAAAGATCATTGTATGTTTCGAGGATCTTCAGCCCTTTTTCGGTAATGAATTCTGCCAGGAATTTTCCTTCACCGCATTTTGAAAGCAGGATATCACTTCCTTTTGATGAATCAGGAGCGAGGCCTACGGATGTGCAGAAGCAATATTCGTCGCTGCTGCTGCAACTGAGTCCTATAACAAGTAGCTTTTCAAGTCTTTTCGTGAAGAATTTGTCATCAATGTCCCAGCAGAAAATGGATTTCAGAATGTCGAAAGCTGCCGCATCGCAGGGATGAGCTCCCCACAGGACAACAGCAGGTATTTTTTCGAGGTCAACAGGAATGAGTGTGCTTGCCGTCTTGCTGTTTGTGAATGCGAAAAGGTTTTCCACTTTTGGGAAAACAAGGTTTTTCACAGAAAGTGTGGATCTGATATGATCATATATTACATCGCTGAATTCGGGATTGTACCGGAATTCAGATTTGCCGCCGGCTTTTACGGGAGCATAAACCTTGCCCTTAAGCTTTAATTCATTATAAAGCTTTCCGAGCGATTGTTCCCTTATCAGTCTCTTATTGTTTTCCATTTATATAATGAAATTTTCTTTATCGTTTGGTTCATAGGTCGACATCACTGAATGCATCTTATCGGATGTGCCGGCATGCACCCTGAAGTTGTCGAAGACCTTGTCGGAGAGGTGCATTGTGAGAAGATGGCATGGAATTCCCACAGGACAAGCTCTCCCGCATTCCCCGCAGCTCACGCAGCGGCCTGCAAGATGCATTGCCCGCAGGATATGCCAGTCCATGTTGCCATGCGAAGTTGCCTTCACCGGTATCCACTGCGGCTGGTTCACCTCAACGGCACATCTTGTGCAATAACACATCGGGCAAGCCTGGCGGCATGCATAGCACCTGATGCATTTTGAAAGTTCTTTCTCCCACCAGCTGAATCTTTCCTCAGGCTTAAGCGCAATGATCTCATCGAGCTTCTGACGGTACTCAGCTGAATTATTCAGGTCTGATTTTTCAATATAAGCCTGCATTATTGATATATCGGCAATGTCGAGAACAGAACCATCATCCGAAATGCCGAGAACTACAATGTCTTCGCTTTTCACCTGTTGTTCAGAGATCAGAACCATGATGCTGCGCATGACCGGAAGTCTTGCAACTATGCCCATCCTGCCATATCTCCTGACTTCAGGTTTGGTAAGATAAACAGCAAGGTTTTGAACACAATCCCCGTTAAAGACCAGCTTGTCTGTTTTCGAGGGGTCGGTTACAAATGCAGGTCTCACAACACCGGTGCGGCCGGTCTCATAACCGATCACAACCTGAACTCTATTGCTTTCGAGCAGTTCTTTTGCCCTTAACGAAATGTTACTCATTTTTCACCTCCTCCTCTACGGAACTGTCAACCATCTTTTTGAAAGCCGAATAAGGACCGAGCTCGCGGAGCTTTGAGACAGTGGTGTTTACAACCTCCGCCCATCTGGCTCCTTCAGCAGCCGACACCCACGAAAATGTTATCCTGTCTTTCTCAAGACCAAGGAAGTCTATGAGCTCACGGAACATCATCCAGCGTCTCTTTGCGTGGAAATTCCCAGATGTGTAATGACAGTCATTAGGGTGGCATCCCGATACGATTATCCCGTCGGCGCCATTCTCGAATGCCTTCAGCAGAAGCATGAAATCGATCCTGCCCGTGCAGGGGAAACGTATTATCTTGACGTTGGAAGCATATTTTATGCGGCTTGTTCCCGTAAGGTCGGCGCCTGCATAGGTGCACCAGTTACAGACGAAAGCCACAACTTTTGGTTCAAAATCAGACATATTAAAATTCATTTAATAATGCGGTAACTTCAGCATAAACCTGCTTGTTTGTATATCCGTGCAGGTCGATAGATTTGGAGCGGCAAAGTGAAACACATGTTCCGCAACCCTGGCAAAGACCTTCATTGATCTTCGCAACTGTCTTCAGAACTTTCCCGTCGCGTGTTTTGAATTCCTCTTTTTCAATCGCCTGGTAGGGGCAGACCGACTGGCAGAGGAAACACCCGACACATGTCGAGAACTGTGGCGGAGCCATGCGGTTGACAGTAGCAACCAGGGGCTCTCTTGTAAGCTCGCTTTGTGAGAACAGTGCGGCAACTTTGACTGCTGCCCCTGAGGCCTGAGATACTGAATCCGGTATATCTTTCGGGTTCTGGCATGCACCGGCAAGGAAGATGCCCGCAGTGTTTGTCTCCACAGGTTTAAGCTTGGGATGCGCCTCGGCAAAAAACTTATGAGAGTCGTATGAGACGTGAAGCTTCTGTGCCAGGTCCTCAGCGCCGGGATTTGCCACCCCTGCAGTGGCAAGCACAACCATGTCGGCAACAATCTCGACAGGTTTGGCTCCCAGAAGCGTGTCAGCTCCTTTTACTATCAGTTTGCCGTCTCTCTCATAAATGGTGGAAACCCTCCCGCGTATGTAGTTCACATGATCATCCTCGATGGCACGCCTGACGAATTCATCGTAATTCTTACCGGCTGCCCTGATATCCATGTAGAAGACGTGTGCATTTCCTTCATGAACCTTGTGCTTGTAGAGCATTGCATGCTTGGCAGTGTACATGCAGCAGATCTTCGAGCAGTATGCAATTC
>JBLNAO010000076.1:0-4598 GCA_050259395.1 Chloroflexota bacterium | reverse complement strand
TTTTACAGTCAGCGCTGCGCTTTTTTACAGATGCTCTTACTTTCATTACCGTTAATATTTCTTATTTATACCTGAATGTTATTCTTCCTTTAGTCAGATCGTATGGCGACATTTCAACTTTTACCTTATCACCGGGCAGGATCTTAATATAATGCATCCTCATCTTTCCTGAGATATGTGCTGTTATCACATGTCCGTTTTCGAGCTCCACCCTGAACATTGCATTCGAGAGTGCTTCGATGATTGTGCCGTCCTGCTCAATCGATGATTGTTTGGCCATACAATTATTTTTTATTTAAAACTTCTTCAATGAGTGCAAAAGTTGTCAGCACATCCGCTTTCCCGTTATCAACGGCAACCGCATACTCGAAGTGTGCAGATTGTTTTGCATCAGCGGTCCTGATGGTCCAGCCATCTCTCATCTGTACTGTCTCTTTCCGCCCGAGGTTGATCATGGGTTCAATGCATATTACAAGTCCCTTCTGCATCTTTGGTCCGGTGCCCGGCCTGCCATAATTCGGCACTTCAGGCTGTTCATGCAATTTCTTGCCTAATCCGTGTCCCACAAGCTCCCTCACCACTGTGAAGCCTCCGCTTTCAGCCCTGGCCTGAACGGCATTGGAGATATCTCCCACCCTGTTTCCTGCCACTGCCTTTCTGACTCCTTCCTCAAGTGAAGCCCTTGTATAATCCAGAAGTTTCTTAAGTTCATCAGCAATCTCACCCACCGGGAACGTATAGGCACTATCGCCATACCATCCGTTGAGGATCACTCCGCAATCGACCGAGATGATATCGCCCTCTTTAAGAATATATCCGGAAGGAATGCCATGAACAACTTCCTCGTTGACAGATGTGCAGAGAGTATTTGGAAAACCACCATAACCCTTGAATGCCGGTACAGCCCCGTGATCGCGGATATACGTTTCGGCAATTTTATCAAGATAAAGAGTGGTGATCCCTGGTTTAATGAGTGCAGCAATTTCAGCAAGTGTTCTCGACACCAGCATATTGCTCTCTCTTAACAACCCTATCTCCTCATCAGTCTTTAAATACAACATCAAAGAACGCTATACTATATTAAATTGAAGTGGTAGCTCCGGATCTTCCTTTCACCCGGCCCGACTTCATAAGACCATCGTAATGGCGCATAAGCAAATGACTCTCAATCTGCTGCAGTGTATCAAGGATAACACCTACGAGAATGAGGAGTGTAGTGCCTCCGTAGAATTGTGCAAACTGCGGAGATACCGTAGCCTGAACTGCTACCGAGGGTAGTATGGCAACTATGGCGAGGAAGAATGATCCCGGAAGGGTGATCCTCGACATAATTGAATCGAGGAATTCGACCGTCTTTCTTCCCGGCTTGATACCTGGAATGAAACCGCCATTCTTCTTCATATCCTCGGCCATCTGCACCGGATTAATAGTGATTGCAGTATAAAAATAAGTGAACAGGATGATAAGAATCGCTGTTACAAGATTATACCAGAATCCGTACATATTCGAGAATGCAACCATAAAACCCGAACCATTCTGTGCATATCCTGCAATGATTACAGGGAGCATCATTATAGCCTGTGCAAAAATGATTGGCATAACCCCGGCAGCATTGACCTTCAAAGGTATGTACTGGCGAACACCACCATACTGCTTGTTACCCACGATCCTTCTGGCATACTGGACCGGCACGCGACGCGTACCCTGTACAAGAAGTATTGTTCCGAGGATAACGACAAACAGGAACACAATTTCAACAATAAGCCCGATCAATCCGCCGGCACCGTTCATTCTTACCCCTACTTCGAAGACGAAGTTCTGAGGCAGCCTTGCAATGATACCGATCATAATGATCAGTGAGATACCGTTGCCTATGCCCTTATCAGTGATCTTTTCACCGAGCCACATCACAAAGATGGTACCTGCAGTAAGTATTATCACTGAAGAGATTGTGAAGAATGTGCCTGAAATCACAAATGCCGTTGCAGGAAGCTGTGCATGAAGGTTGACGAGATATGTGGGAGCCTGAAGAATAAGTATACCAACGGTAAGATACCTTGTATACTGATTCATCTTACGCCTTCCGCTCTCGCCCTCTTTCTGAAGCTTCTGAAAATAGGGGAACACAATTCCAAGCAGCTGCACCACGATAGATGCAGAGATATAAGGCATTATACCGAGAGCAAATATTGAAGCCTGGGAGAATGCGCCACCTGAAAACATGTCAAGCAGACCCATGATACCGCTTGAAGTCTGGCTTTTCAGCTGACCCAGCTGTGAAGGGTCAACCCCTGGTAAAGAAACGTATTTCCCGAGCCTGTAAATTAATATAATACTTAAGGTATAGATCAGCCTTGCGCGCAGATCTTCTATCTTGAAGATATTCTTAATAGTCTGAATGAATCTCATGAAATTACAGTTTTACAGCGGTTCCCTCTTTTGCCTCGATTGCAGCAACAGCAGATTTGCTGAATGCATGGGCATGAACTTCCAGTTTCCTGTCAAGTGTTCCGTTTCCAAGTATTTTTACAAGGGCATTTTTGGAGATGAATCCGGCTTCGATAAGAGCATTGATATCAATTTTATCAAGGTTGTTCTTTTCAGCCAGATCCTGCAGGGTGCTGAGGTTAATAGCTTTGTACTCCACCCGGTTGATGTTCTTGAAGCCGAATTTCGGAACGCGTCTCTGCAGAGGCATCTGGCCTCCTTCGAAACCAATCTTCCTGCTGTAGCCCGAACGTGATTTGGCGCCTTTATGTCCCCTTGTGGAAGTTCCACCTTTGCCTGATCCCTGCCCGCGGCCCAGGCGCTTGCCACTTTTTACCGATCCCTTTGCAGGTTTTAAGTTACTCAAATCCATAACTTTGACTTATAATATTGTTAATGCCTTAAATATTTTCAACTTTAACCAGGTGCCTGACTTTAATAACCATACCCAGGATCTGGGGAGTGGCTTCATGCTCGACACTGTGGTTCAACTTACGGATACCAAGAGCTTCAAGGGTTTTTTTCTGTCTTTCAGGTTTTCCGTTTTTGCTTTTAACCTGTGTGATACGAATCTTTGCCATCTTTCTGTTCTTTGTTAACCGTTAAAAACTTTTTCCATCGATACATTCCTCTGTTCAGCTATACTGAATGCATCTCTCATTTCGAGGAGTGCGGCAAATGTAGCTTTTACAAGGTTGTGAGGGTTTGAAGAACCTTTTGATTTGGCAAGCACGTTCTTTATGCCAACACTTTCGAGGACTGCGCGCATGGCGCCACCTGCCTTAACTCCGGTACCCTGTGAAGCAGGTTTGACGAAAACCTTTGCGCCGCCGAATTTGGCAACCTGCTCGTGAGGGATGGTTCCGTTGATGACAGGAACCTTAATGAGGTTCTTCTTTGCATCTTCAATGCCTTTTGCAATGGCGGTGGTTACTTCACTGGCTTTTCCCAGACCGTGTCCGACTATTCCGTCTTCGTTTCCGACAACCACTATTGCCGAGAAGCTGAATGTACGTCCACCTTTGGTAACCTTTGTAACTCTCTGAATGCTTACGAGCCTGTCTTTAAGCTCGAGGTCGCTGGTTTTTACTTTTCTTATACCTTCTGCCATTTTCTTAGAATTTTAATCCGCCTTCGCGTGCTGCATCAGCCAATGATTTTACTCTGCCGTGATATTTATATCCGCTTCTGTCGAAAACTACGCTCTCGATTCCTTTTTCCTTGCATTTTGCTGCAAGCAGCTTTCCGACCAGTTTAGCCTGTTCTGATTTCTTGATGCCTGTCTGGGCAGCAACGTCTTTTTCTTTAGAGCTGGCTGACAGGATTGTTACTCCATTCAGGTCGTCAACAACCTGTACATAGATCTGTTTGTTGCTACGGTATACGGCAAGTCTTGGAGACTCGGCGGTACCTGTTATCTTTTTCCGGATCCTCATCCTGATCCTGGATCTTCTTTCCAACTTGGTTAAGGCCATGATATATATTTTGCTTTTACTCCCGACACTTCGGCCGGGATCTTCGTTTCATTTCGACTTGTTATACACTTGCGGACTTACCGGCTTTCCTTCTCAGCTGTTCGCCGACGAACTTGATGCCTTTCCCTTTGTACGGTTCAGGCGGACGGAGCGACCTGATCTTCGCTGCAACGTGTCCGATAAGCTGTTTGTCGATGCACGTGAGGGTGATGATCGGGTTTGACCTTCTTTCAGTCTTGGTTTCCACCTTAACCTCATTCGGTAGCTGTATGATTATTTCGTGTGAGTAACCGAGACTCATTTCGAGATTCTGTCCTTTTGCTTCAGCCCTGTAACCAACTCCCACCAGTTCGAGTTCTTTCTTGTATCCTTCCGATACACCGGTCACCATATTCTGAATCAGGGCGCGGTAAAGGCCGTGCAAAGATTTATGGCTTTTTGATTCCGATGGTCTTGACAGAAGGAGCTCATTCCCTACAACTTCAACCTTCAGGTCTTTATCTACAGTCTGGGTTAGTTCACCCAGAGGGCCTTTCACACTGACCACGTTATTGTCGCTGATTTTAACAGTGACATTCTTTGGCAGGTTTACAGGTAATTTTCCTATTCGTGACATTGAGTTAACCTTTTATTAGT
>JBLNAO010000075.1:0-4290 GCA_050259395.1 Chloroflexota bacterium | reverse complement strand
TGCAATCGTGCTGCGCACAGGGATGGACAAACGGGGTGAAGATATACCACATGTCTATGAGAATTTTGAATCTGTTGAAAGCGGGATTTTTATAGCCGGTGAGCTTGGGGGCATGGGACTGATGAAAAATGCATCAAGACAGGCAGTTAAGGCGGTAGACAACATCGCCCGATCCTTGAGGGATAATCATAGTGCAGATTATGATCTTGTTATAGTCGGGGCGGGTACTGCAGGACTGTCTGCGGCCCTCGAGGCAAAAAAGAACAATCTCAGGTTCATAGTACTCGAGCAGGATACAATAGAAATGTCTGTGGCCAACAATCCCAGGAAAAAGGTTTCAGGAACTGTCACTCTGAATCTCCCGCTTGAAGGGACTGTGACGTTAAAAAATGCATCGAAGAAACAGGTCATCGACATGTGGCATAACATCTTCCTGAGATACCGTATACCGGTGCAGGAAAACTGCAGAGTCATATCCGTTATCAGAATAAACGATTTCTTCACCGTAAAATCATCCGACAAGCAGAGCTTTAAAACAACATTCCTATTGCTTACAATCGGAAGGAGAGGCAGCCCGAGAAAGCTTAACATCCCCGGAGAGAATCTTGAGAAAGTGGCATACAACCTACAGTGTCCTGATAATATCTCAGGCAAAAAAGTTCTTATTGCGGGAAACGGAAACGCTGCTGTTGAAGCTGCATTGCTTCTTTCTGAAAGAAACCTGGTTGTTGTGGCATGTGCCGGGGAACAGTTCGGACGTCTTACTCCCCTCAACCGCAAATCTGTTGAAAAAGCAATCAGCCGGGGAAAGATTGCAGTGCATTACAAGACCAGCCTGGCCAGAATAGATGAAAAATCAGTGGTCCTTTCATCTGAAAAAGGACCTGCAAAACTGGAAAATAACCTCGTTTACATATTTGCCGGCGGCGAGCTCACTTCGGAATTCCTCGAAAGGGCCGGGATCAGCAATTCAAGGATCCCTGCTGAAGAGGTGCTCTATCAATAATTATGTTTGCTTTACTACCTTTTTATAACCTGTTGCACAGAAGCAACAGGTTTTTTATCATGCTCCTTCATCAAAAAACAGTTAATTTTGTTTAGCTGATATGGAATCAGGAATGAATAACTTTCTCTGCCCAAAATGCCTTGCACACATCCGTGTGGGAAATTATCTGATCCTCAAAGTGAGGAACCAGAAGAAGAAATCCGGTTTGCTGCTTCTTCATCCGCAGATTGGAAATTATGCAAGCGTAAAACATCCATCGTTCGAGATGCAGGAAGGTGAAGCACTGGAGTTTTTCTGCCCGGTTTGCAATGCTTCACTCGAATCCGACATCCACAAAAACCTTGTGCATGTTATCCTCATGGAAGCTGATGGACATGATCATGATGTTTATTTCTCACGCATAACGGGTGAAAAAAGCACTTTCGAAACTTCAGGCGATGCATTGCGGGTAGCTGGTGATGATGCGGGGATATACACCTATTTCAAGCTTGGAGATAAGTTTAAGAGGTTTCTGTAATTTTCGAATTTAGAATCTGGTGATCTTTTTTAACAGGCACTGGTTTCCCTCTCAATAATTTTGCTGCATTCATTCCGGAATTGTAAATCCACAATCAGGGTATATGAATTTTATTCTTATTTAACATTTGTTAATTATTTAACAATTGATGGATACGGATTATTGTAGTTACAATAAATCATTTTGACGCTGCAATTATGTTACTATATTTGACTGTTAAATTTTTAACAGATGATCGATCTTTCATGTAATTACCTGGGATTGAACCTCCGGAACCCTGTTGTTGTCGGAAGTTCGGGACTCACCTCTTCACTTGAGAATCTCAGAACTATAGATAAAATGGGTGCAGGGGCAGTAGTCCTTAAATCCATCTTCGAGGAACAGATAGAATTTGAAACCGGCAAACTGCTTGAATCGGATAATCCATCGGTGAAAGCCTGGAATGAAGCTTTCAAGGAGATAATCAGCAGGGATGAATACTTCTATGATGAAGCATTCGAGTACCTTACAGGGTATGCCAGGGAACATTCGCTTGCACAGTACCTTACCCTTGTGACCAAGGCAAAGGAGGAACTCAGCATTCCTGTAATAGCCAGCATAAATTGCAATACCACACGCGAATGGCAGTTCTTTGCAAAGAAATTACAGGATGCCGGCGCCGATGCCATAGAACTGAATATCTACGTTCTCCCTTCAGATTTCCTGAAATCAGGAAAGGAGAATGAAGATGTGTATTTTAATATTATACATGAAGTTCAGAAATATGTTACGGTTCCTGTATCGGTAAAATCGGGGTATTATTTCTCCGCACTTGCAGGCACCCTGCTGAAGTTGTCAGAATCAGGCATTGCAGGCCTGACGCTTTTTAACAGGCCTTATAATCCTGATATCGACATTGAGGAGTTCAAAGTCACTGCTTCGAATATCTTCAGCAACGAAACTGAATATGCCCACACATTACGATGGGTGGCACTTCTCTCCGGAAAGTTAAAGTGCGACATCGCAGCATCATCCGGCATACACGACTATGCAACTGTTGTGAAGCAGCTCCTGGCCGGGGCCGACGTAGTTCACATGGCTTCAGCTTTTTACAGGTCTCACCCCGATCATTTCGTTATAATACCGGAAATACTGGCGGGTATCAGATCGTGGATGCACGATCATAATTTCGAAAAGATCAGCGACTTCAAAGGCATGCTCAGCAGCAGCAGGATTAATAACCCTGCAGCATACGAAAGAGTCCAGTTCCTGCGTTTGTTCTCGAGCGTTATATAAATAACATCCGATATGTCTCATTCCGAACATCATATTGAAAGAAACACGCTCGCAGCTCACATTGAAAAGAATGTTGAAGTGCGTGCGCAAAAATGCTACCAGTGCGGTAAATGCTCGGCAGGCTGCCCGCTTGCAGAGGATATGGATCTTCCGCCAAGCATGGTGATGCGCCTCCTGCAAACAGAGGATGCATCAAACGACGATCTGGTACTTCGTTCCCATACCATCTGGCTGTGCCTGGCATGCGAGATGTGCCTCAGCCGTTGCCCGATGGAGATCGACATTCCATCGATGATGGACTACCTGCGGCAGAGATCGCTTAAAGAGAAGAAGGCGCACAAAGCCGCTGCCAACATAATTTCGTTCCATAAATCATTCCTGAATTCAATAAAATACACTGGAAGGCTGTTCGAACTCGGTCTCATTATGGATTACAAAAGACGTTCGCTCAATCTTACTCAGGATGTTGCGCTCGCTCCGAAAATGGTTTCCAGGGGCAAGCTTCATTTCATTCCCGACCTTATTAAAGACAGGGCCGGTATTTCAAGGATCTTTAAAAAAACAAGCAAATAAAATATGTCACAGGTAAAGACCGGTATATACCCCGGATGCTCACTTGAAGGTTCAGCCCGCGATTACAATGAATCAGTTTTTGCTCTTGCTGGCGCTTTCGGAATCGAGCTACACCAGGTTCCCGACTGGAACTGCTGCGGAGCCACTGCCGCACACAACCTGAACAAGGAATTGTCGCTTGCCCTTCCTGCAAGGATACTCGCGCTTGCCGAAAAAAACGGATTGGAGGAAATCGTTGTGCCGTGCGCAGCATGCTACAGCAGGCTTGTGGTTACCAAACATGAGCTTATGCAAAAGCCTGAGCTCCGGAACCGCATAAGCGAAATCATAGGAATGGATTACAGGGGTACAAGCAGGCTATTGAACGTAATTGAGTGGATAGATAAATATATCACTGATAAAATCGAAGCAAAGCTCGTTAAGCCATTTGATCATAAAGTGGCGTGCTATTATGGATGCCTGCTGGTGAGACCCAACAAAATACTCAACTACGACCGTGCAGAGGATCCCGAAACAATGGATGTTGTGATGAAAAAGATCGGCGCCACACCGGTTGATTTTGCCTTCAAGACCGAATGCTGTGGAGCAGGCTTGTCAATATCCCGCACCGACCTTGTCTCGAAGCTTTCCGGTAAAATAATAGAAGATGCCGTTCACAGGGAAGCAGAAGCTATAATTGTAGCATGCCCGATGTGCCATTCGAATCTCGATATGCGCCGCCCCGACATTAATAAATACTGGAAGAAGAAATTCGACATCCCTGTAATATTTCTTACACAGGCTATAGGCATGGCTGCAGGACTTTCAGCCTCGCAAGTTGGATTGAAGAGGCATTTTGTTGAAGTGAAAATCAATTAAGGAGGAAATATAAGAACATGGCAAGAATCGGAGTTTTTGTCTGTCATTGCGGAGAGAATAT
>JBLNAO010000074.1:0-4329 GCA_050259395.1 Chloroflexota bacterium | reverse complement strand
GAAGAATATCATGGCTCTGCGGGAATGGCTTACTCGTTATATAATGGGATTGAACGAAACTTCGAGATCGGGCCGGTTGCAGGAGTCAGGTTTGAAAACTATAAGCCCAGGATCAATAATGACGGCTTCAAATCGTTCTCTGATCCGGCACCCTATGCTGGATTGTACCTTCGCCTGGCAAACAAAAAGACACAGACAGGCATTGTCATTAGGAACACACTCGGTTATCATCATGATAATTATTCATACAAAATCGATCAGCCGGGTCATGCCAGGTATCATCAGACCTCAATAAAGAGTCTTGCAAACAGCTTCGATGCAGGATTGACTTTTAACCCTTTCAAAAAATTGCTGCCTGCCAGCTTCATCGAGGCAGGAGGGGCAGTGAGGTATTACATCAATCCGCAGTATGAAAACCTTTCCAATGAAGTGTTTCCCGAGAACAATGTTGTAATGTCTTATCTGGATCACGACATCAGGAATTCAAAATTTTTCTATGGCGGATTCATAAGAGCCGGTATATCCAGACCGCTGAATAAGAATAATTTGCGTATCTCGGGAGGATATAATCATTTCCTCAGTAAAAGCTCCACAACAATCGGTTCATTTGATATTTCAGCAGTTTACACGATTCGAATCAGATAAGCATGAAGAGAATAATTTTCACCCTGCTTTTCCTTATTTCTGCTTTGGTAATAAGTTCCTGTGACAGGCAGCCAATCAGCAGCGGCTTCCCGAATGTCATTACACTTTCGGCCAAAGACCTCGGAGACATGATTGTTTTTTCAGGAGAGCTGAAGAATGATGACGGAACAGATATTGACGAAGTCGGTTTCATCTGGCAAAACGACGAGGATCCGATTACAAGACCGGGCTTCCTTGTAAGATCAGATGCATCAGGGTCAGGTTTTTTTACGGCTGAAGTAAACTGGTCGATAACGCATGATAAAAATTTTGTGCTCAGGGCTTATGCGAAATGCGGCGAAAAGATGGTCTATGGAGAAGCGCTGGTTTTCAGGTCAGATCTGTCGCTGCCTTGCAGGTTGATCAGAATTGAGCCGGATTCAGCTTTCCGCGGAGATACAATAAAACTTATCGGCGAGGGTTTCAACCGGACTTTACAATATAATAAGGTAATCATTGGTGGTAAGAATTCCGCCATTGTCGCAGTAAACGACACTGTTCTTACATGCATTGTACCTGCTGATCTTGCAAAAGGTCTCAGTTCCGTAACGATCGTGGTGAACGGGATCAGTGCAGATTTCGAGTCAAAATTCAGGTTGCTCTTGCCGCCTCCTCCACAGGTTGTTACAAAAAATGCCAACAATGTTTCCTGGTTCACTGCCATAACGGAAGGCAGTGTTGATCCCAATGGAGCTCCCTGCGCAGTTTCATTTGAATATGGCCTCACGACGGAATATGGCCAGGGCATGATTGCCAGTCCTGGTTCAGTTTCCGGAGATTCAGTAATCGATGTTACTGCCACTTTGCGAAACCTCACACCAAACTCGGTTTATCATTACCGTATCAAGGCCATAAGTGAATCAGGAACAAGTTATGGAGAGGATCTTACGTTCCGGACACTTGTAGCGCCTCCTATGCCGTTAATAAGTTCCCTTTCAGCAACTACTGTCAAGTACGGGAGCACTCTTACCGTATACGGCCAGAATATGAATGCTGCCACCTCTGTAATATTGGGAAGCACCTCCCAATCAATAACTGTGACTCCTAAGAGCGTAACATCAGTTTCAATGGAAATAGAGGTCTATAACCAGCAGAATCCGTCACAGCTGCTTGGATTCTCATCTTTCAGGGTGGGACTGGTTTATCCGGATGGAGTCACCTGGTCCGATGCGGTTGTTATTGGAAGCAGCTGGACAAGAGTGGCAGATTTGCCTGGTTTGCCCAGGTACAAAGCGGGTTATTTTACCGTTGGAGACAAATTTTACATCGGATGCGGTGCCTCAAACGGGGCAACACTCAGGGATTTCTGGAGATATGATCCGCTGAGCAATGCATGGAGCAGGATGGCGGATTTCCCGGGGCTGCCGAGGATTTATGCTATTGGAACTGCAGACAACTCCTTTGGTTACATGGGTACAGGTCACACCGAGGATAATTCAACAAAGACCCAGCTGTATGATTTTTATAAATACAATCCTGGCACCGGAACCTGGTCGGCAATACCGGATTATCCCGATGCGATTAGCAATTTCTTTCTGAATTATGGTGTTTCTGTTAACGGGCATGCTTATGTGAGCCTGTCCAATACCGTGCAGAATACCAGGGAAATAACCGGAAATTCCTGGATATCTCACCCAAATGTTTCCGATCTTATGAACTCAGGCGGGAATTCTGTTTTTGTTTTTGGAGATTCCTATTTTGTGATCTGCGGTTACAGGTTCAACAGCAGCCAGATAAACAGGGCTGTGTGGGAGTACAACACACAGACATCAACCTGGACAAGAAAAGCCGACTTCCCGGGACCCGCGCGCAATCTGGCAATGTATTTCTCGATCGGTAATTATGGTTATATAAGCTGCGGCACAACCAACGACAACCAGCAGTTCACCGACACGTGGAGGTATGACCCGGCAAATGACAAGTGGATAAGGGTTGATGATTTTCCCGGTGGAGCAAGGTCACATGTCGTAAGCGCTTCAATAGGCAACTATGGTTTTGCCGGACTGGGAGTAAGACTGAGCTCGGCGATCTATTACAATGATCTTTGGAAGTTTGACCCGGCGGTACATTGAGAGCGGAGTAACCTTGCGAAATGTCAGGCGCACAGGAGGGTATATCCTGAGCCGTCAAAAAGCATTATATTTGTGAGCAATTCAGGGAGTCTCAGCATTCAGACCAGGAGTCACTCTGACAATTATTTATTGATGAAAAAACCGGTTTTAAGTGAGTTCGCCAAGATCATTATAGATTCTGCTTTCAGACCTCTAAGGAAGAACAAAACTCTTCTCTCCCACCTGTTTAATCACACTTTCCGGAAAGAGCTTGAAGAAAGGATCGAGAACGGCGGAATCTTCCCGATGCACCACATTCACCGCAGCATCAGCCTCGCAAAAATGTTGCCTGAACAGGATTTTCTGATAGTCGATATCGGTGGAGGCATCGGTGCATCGGTTATACTGTACAGGAAATACTTTCCTGCTAACCGGATAATGGTCTTCGAACCGATTTCAGAAAATTACAATGCCATAAGATCGAGGATAAACGGCCTTCAGAATATTGAAGTAATTAATAAAGCGCTGGGCAACGAGAATTCATTTGTTCCTATAAATATCGCAAACAGGATCACATCTTCATCGCTGCTTCCGCTTTCGGCAGATCCCGGGAGTGAAGCTTTCAGTGAAAAGAACCTCGGAAAAAGCCGCGATGAAAAGATCGAAGTAGTGCGCCTTGATGACTTTCTTTCGAAGAATTCCCGGGATATCGGCGTCATGAAGATCGACGTACAGGGTTATGAGATGAATGTTCTGAAGGGAGCTGAAAAAACCCTTGAGAGAACGAAGGTGATCGTCATGGAAGCCAATAATCATGAAGGCTATGCCGGGGCGCCGAAATATTATGAGACAGATGCCTTCCTCCGTGATCACAATTTCACTCTTTACGATATTCTTCCTTCAATATTCGAAAAAGGCAAGCTGAAAGAATGGGATGTGATTTATCTAAATAAATCGGCAGCATGCAGGTTGGCATAGTCGAACTGATGGAGACCGGTCATATTGTCCTGGCGGAAACGATTGCCAGGATATTCTGCTCGGATCCTCATAATACTGTTACAATTTATACCACCGGGAAGCATGCAGGCAGCCTGGAATTCCTTCCACAGCGTCTCCCAAACCTGAAAATTATCGGAAAACCGGAAGAGATTGATGTTAAAGCCTTTTTGCAGCAAGCAGCCCATACCGTTCACGACAGGGTTTATGTCGTTACAATGAACAGACTCTTCTCAGAATTTGCCGGCTGGCAGCTCAGTTCCCCGCTCTTTCCGGTAATTCATAATCTCGATGAGTGGTTCGGACTGTCGCCTTACCAGCGAATGAAAAAATTCATAAATGCCGGGGGAAAAAGCCGCGACCTGAATTCCCTTGCGTACCTCTTCAAGATGTATTTTATTTACCCTTCCTTCAAGAAGAAGATACTTGAAAAAGTAGCCACGACAGGGGGTAAATTAGTTGTTTTGTCAGAGGCTATAAGAGGGCAGCTTGAGATGCTTTATCCGGGGCAACAATCGGAAGTTATTCCGTTTACTGTCTTTGATCCTTCACTTGCCCGCACCGATTCTGATCGTACTTCACCTTTGCGTATCTGTGT
>JBLNAO010000073.1:0-3913 GCA_050259395.1 Chloroflexota bacterium | reverse complement strand
GTGAGCAGAATGCATCGCCGATACCAATGCAGTGAGCCCCTGCTTTCACCTGCAATTCGATGAAATCATATGCGCTTTCCATTATGACCCTCATAGCTTCTTCCACAGCTTCCTGTTCGATCAGAAAATCGACTGCCGCATTTGATGCACCCCTGAGATCGACATACTCGGCAACAGGCCCTTCGATCCACCCGACGATGAACTTACCGGAAGCTTTCCTTGAAAAGATCCTTATTTCTTCAATCCGGTTGGAGCACCGCATGTTTTCAATGGCTTTGTACTTTTTAATATTCCGGGTTGAAGCAGCATCAGGATATTGGCTTTTGCCCAGGGGAAGATTATCCACGGGATATTCGACGACAATCCCGAAAGCTGAAGCCTCAGCCCATGGATCCGAAAGAACAGTTACCCAGTCCATGCCGAAATCATCAGCACACATCATCATCGACCTGGTCTTGGCCTCAGGAACCGTGCAGAAATCGCGATACTTCACACCGGCATATTTTGCAGCCCATCTCATTATGATCGGATGAAACGGGACATGATCTGTTCTTTCACCTTTAAGGAACTGCATTGTTCTTTCCAGGCCCGACAGTTTAATTGCCATTCAGGAAGTCGTTAAGTGGTTTCATCAGTTTTACCGCTTTGATCACCATGGCGAAACATTTTTCAGAAGTAATCTCATCATCCGGCAGCATCTTTACAACAAGAAAGCTCTTCATCCTGAGCATTTCGATGTAAGGATGATCCTTCGCATAACCCTTGGGTGCCGATTTCAGCTTTTCACCATCAAGTCCACCAAAAAATTCAGCAAACTCTTTCTTTTTCAGTATTTTGACGATCTTTTCACCCTCTTCATCTATTCTTTCACGTATTTCGGCAAGCCATGGGGCAGGTGGCATGTAGGCACCTCCGGCAATCATGCTGTTGTTTCCGGGTTCGACATGGAAATAATACCCTGCATATCTGTCACCGTTCTGTTTTCCGCCTCTGACGATGAAGGCTCCTAGATGAGACTTATATGGCGATTTGTCGTTCGTGAACCTGATATCGCGATTGATCCTGTAAGTGCAGCTGCTTACCTCAAGCCCATTCATAATTGGCTCTATTTCAATGATCTTATCAAGTATTTCCTTAACAAAAGCTTCATAGTTCTGCTTAGCTTCAGAATATGCAGGTTTATTGGCGATGAACCAATCACGGCTGTTGTTCTCCTTAAGCTTTTTGAGGAAATCAAGGGTGGATTTTTTTATCGTTTCCATATTTCAGATTTGAACAAAAGATTACTGTAATTTCACAGCTTCAACATCTGTCTGTAATTTTTGTTACTGTTTAACAATCAAAAATAGTAAAGAATGTTTTATGGCTGAAGCCCCCCGCAAAAAGATTACCCGTCAAGGCCTGAAAAATGCCTTTAAGCTCTTTTCCTATATTAAACCTTTCAGCGGAGAATATTCTCTCGGACTGTTTTTCCTGCTCGGATCCAGCCTGGCATCTCTGGCGTTCCCGAAACTGCTGGGCGAACTGGTGAATTCAGGAAACAAGGGCGTCATGGCTGACAATCTCAACAGGATAGCTGTTTTGCTTCTTGGGGTTCTTCTTGTACAGGCAGTCTTCTCATATTTCAGGGTCATACTTTTTGTGAATGTGACCGAAAAATCGCTGGCACTCCTCAGGCAAAAAGCATACAATCATCTCATAAGGCTTCCTTTGAGATTCTTCGAGAAGCACAGGGTCGGGGAGCTCAACAGCCGTATTTCTTCGGACATCTCGCTACTCCAGGAAACACTTACCTCGACACTTGCCGAGTTTATCCGCCAGGTAATAATTATTGCCGGCGGCATAACACTTCTTGCTCTTACGAGCCTCAAGCTGACCCTCTTCATGCTCCTGATTGTTCCTCCTATGATGCTGATGGCCGTTTATTTCGGGAGGTTCATCCGGAAATTATCAAAGGAAGTCCAGAAGGAAGTTGCAAAGTCCAATACGATAGTCGAAGAGACATTGCAAGGCATTCAGAGTGTGAAAACTTATACCAATGAATTTTTCGAAATCGAGCGTTACAGGAAGAAAACCTCTGAAATTGCAGGCATCGGAATGCGCAGCGGCAAGTATCGCGGCGCCTTTTCAGCCTTCATGATCTTTGGTTTGTTCGGGGCAATGGTTGCAGTTATCTGGAAGGGAGCGGCGATGATGTCGGAAGGCCGGCTCGATGCAGGTGACCTGTTCTCTTTTGTTATTTACTCCGGGTTCGTCGGAGGCACCATTGGCGGGCTCGCTGGTGTTTTCACACAGCTTCAGAAATTCATTGGCGCTACGGAGGAGCTCTTCGAGATTTTTAAAGAGAAGGAAGAAGATCTGGTTGTTTCAGACTTCATTCCGGATGAAGATCGTATAACAGGAGAGATACGAATCAGGAATCTTCATTTCAGATACCCGGCCCGGCCCGATGAGGAAGTGTTGCATGACATTAATGCCAGCATTGGCCGCGATACCATGGTGGCACTTGTGGGTCCCAGCGGTGCAGGCAAGTCGACAATTGCTGCCCTCATAATGCGACTTTATGATCCTTCTTCAGGCGGGATAGCGTTTGACGGCAGGGATAGCATGAGCATTCCCCTCAGTTCTTTGCGCAGCCAGATTGCATTGGTTCCGCAGGACATCTTTCTTTTCGGAGGAACAATTAAGGAAAACATCCTATATGGCAGGCCAATAGCAACAGATGACGAAGTAGCTGATGCTGCAGCAAAGGCCAATGCGCTGGAGTTTATAGAGAAATTCCCTGAAAAATTCGATACTGTTGTAGGGGAACGCGGGATCCAGCTTTCGGGAGGGCAGAGGCAAAGAATTGCCATTGCGCGCGCTGTATTGAAAAATCCCAGGATACTGATTCTCGATGAAGCCACCTCTTCCCTCGATTCGGAATCGGAAAGGCTTGTCCAGGATGCACTCGAGAAACTGATGAAGGGACGCACCTCTGTTGTTATAGCTCACAGGCTGTCAACTGTCAGAAAAGCCGATCAGATACTGGTAATTGACGATGGAAAGATTGTCGAGTCAGGAACACATGATGAACTCATCCTGCGAGACAATGGCATGTACAGGAATCTCAGCCGTTTGCAATTTGCTGTTTAAAGAGTTATCACTGAGTTTTACCGAATACCGATTACAGATTACCTTCTGACATCGTACGCCAGCAGCACATTCCCGTGACGCACGTACAAAACCCCTTTGTTGATTACCGGATGTGCAAAATGCTCTTTCTTCCCCCTGGTTATCCTGAACGAACTCACTTTTTCAATTTTCCCGTTATCGCAGCTTACCAGCATCATGTCGCCTTTCTGGGTGTAGTAATAAAGCATCCCATCCGCAGAAATGATTGCTCCGGTGCCGATTTTGAGCGAATCCGTAATTTCACCGTTTTTAGCGTTTATTGCCTTCAGTACAGGCCGGGCAACACCACAAGCATACATGTAATCGCCTATCTTTACTGCACCACCCATATAACTGTCAAAGGCCGGGTTACGCCAGGACTGAGTTATTTTCTTTCCGTCGGGTGAAAGATCGAGCTTAACACAACCGTTACCGTCGCCGGCAACATACCAGAGAGAGCCATTTTCATAAAGGGCCGTATTGCAATGGGTATCACCATATCCCGGGCCTCTTTTTTCAGGAGGGTAATTATCCTGCTCCTGCGACCATAACAACTCGCCGGTTTTCGTGCTTAATCCCATGATATGATAGGAGGAAAAAGTAACGAGTATATTTCCGGAAGGATGACGGACAAGCTTTGGCTGGTTGTACGCTGAGGGTTCTCCGAAACCTTTGTTCGACCATATTATCTTTCCGGTAAAACGATCGAGTGCAACTACATTGTGCTGTTTTCCTCCGGGTGTCCAGAAAATCTTATCCC
>JBLNAO010000072.1:0-5275 GCA_050259395.1 Chloroflexota bacterium | reverse complement strand
TGCTCATTATGTTTCATAGTTTTAGTGTACTGTTACAACAATCATTGTTGATAATAGTTCCACTAAAATTAGAACATCATGAGCAATTAAACAAACAACCTGTTGATCTTTTGAATGTTGTCATGTTAAAAAGTTGTTTATGCACCAACATGTTGAATCGTTTTGCAAACATCAGTTTCTGAACTTGCTGCGTGGTTTCAAACAAAAGCATATTTTTGTGATGAAATAATACATAGATTACCAGAAATGAATAAGATCAATGTTAACAAAAGAGACCTGACCTGCTTTTTACTTGGTATTGTGTCCACCTTGCTATTAACGTGGTTCGTCCAAAGAAAGAACACCAAAACTTCCCGGAACCGGAACGATAACGAATCATAATCTCCTGGCAGGAAGCAGGTTACGGACTATAAAAAGGATTTAATAAGGCAACAGGAACAATGAGAAGACAGGACAAAGAGATAAAGGACAGCAAAATAATAGATTTCATACTTGGAGACTCACGGATATGCAGGCTTGGACTTGTTGATAACGGTGAGGCTTATATCGTTCCTGTGAATTATGCATACAAAGATGGAATTATCTATATCCACTCGGCGCCACGCGGCAGGAAGATGGATATTTTAAGGAAGAACAATTTTGTAAGCTTTGAGATTACCGCTTCAGAGGAAGTGATCATGAATGAACTTCCGTGTGAATGGTCGGCTAAATACAGGTCTGTTATGGGTACCGGAATCATTGAAACGGAAAACAACCCTGATGCCAAGAAGGCCGGACTGGATCTGATCATGAGGAAGTACGGCGCCACGGGCGAACTCAGATATGATGAAGGCTCAGTTTCGAGAATGGTGCTCCTTAAACTTAGAGTTGATAGCGTCACCGGAAAACAATCGGGAGATTGGTAAAAAAATACGTCGAATTGCTTTTGGCGGTACAACAATCACTCTGTTTTAAAGTTTTAATTAAGCTTCGGAGGAGAAACAACTATAATTATCTTTACGGGGCATGATTGTTGTATCTGCACTCTGAAAATCTGCTTTTATGAAGAATGCTTTCATCTTTCTCGTTTCAATGATTCTTCTTATATCATGCGAAAACGGTCAGGATAAGCCTGGTGACGGTAATCCTGTCAGCGATACCAATAGTGCGGCAACAATCCTCAGGATCGGGGATAATATAAGCTTCGATTATGGCGAGATACTGTTATATGATTCATCTTCCCACGTATTGATTTTCAATAATATACATCCTGAATTCGAGAAGCTGAAGGATGTGCCTTTCGAGATGTGCAGCAACGGTGACGCAGTATACCAGGGGCATTTCTGGCCGGCGTACCTGTCATCGCTGCCAGACGGACCATATATAATGAATAATCCCCTGGCCCTTCAGAATTTCGCTCTGAAAATAGATTTCATGAGCCTTAACAACAAACCTGATCCCAGAAATGACCTGCGGTTCATCAATACTTTGAAGGATCATAATCTGTTGCAAGCGGGATTGTCTGTAAGAATCCGGAAGATTGAGAGCACCGGTTCCCTTCTTTCATTCAACTTCACCGTGACGAACATGGATAAAAACGAGCTCCTGATCCTCGACCCCGATGAAATGGGAATAAACCTCTTTCATTATTTCACAAACGGCCTTGTGATCAGAAACCTGTCGAGTGGCATAGTAACGAATGCAACAGTTACTCCCAAGACTCCCGTACCGCTTAACGGATTCCAGTCTGCATGGCTGGCAAATCTTAGCCCTGGCGCCACCAGAAGCTATACTTTCCTTTACTCCCTGAAAACACCACTGAACCCGGGTGAGTATATGGTGACTTTTCTTTATCCGGGCCTTACTTCACAGGTCGATATCCTCAATCTCTTTCAGAAAGGAACCAGGATCTGGCTCGGGGATGCAACAACGTCAGCAAAATTGACTGTTCATTGATTCTTTCAGCACAGGATAAACAGGGTTAACGTGCAGTTTCCGTTCGTTTAAGTCTTCTTTACCAGCTGTGGAATATTTTCCAACTCCGGCAGTTTGCTCATTCAATTAAATATCATTAACTTTTGTGTCAACTCTTTACACTAATTCGTAGGGATTGTTAAACATTTATTAATGAGGCTTTAAGCTTCAGACATAAGGAAATAATATGTGGAATTGGAGAAAGATCAGATGTGTATTTTTTCTGTCAGCGCTGGTGCTATACGGATGCAGTAATCATGTTGACAAACCTTATTCACCCGGCAGTTGGGCTTTAACAGGGTTTGTCAAGGCTGACAGTGTGAACCCGGTATTGCAGCCTTCCGCTGACAGTAAATTCTTCTGTCCGGTGAGTAAAAAGGAGGTCAGATGGGAAGAACGTAACGTTTTCAATCCTGCCGCAGTTGTCAGGGATGGGAAGGTATACCTTCTATATCGTGCCCAGGACAATGAGATGACATCAAGGATAGGGATGGCCGTAAGCTCCGATGGACTTCATTTCACAAGGGAACCTGAACCAGTCTTTTTCCCCGACGCCGACAGCATGAACATCTATGAATGGAAGGGTGGCGTTGAAGATCCCAGGATTGTGATGAGCCCTGACGGAACTTATATCATGACATATACTTCCTATGATGGCGAAACAGCGAGATTATGCCTTGCAACATCACCAGATCTCATGAAATGGCAGAAGCACGGGCCTGTCCTGGGCGATGATAAATACAAGGATACCTGGTCGAAGTCTGGCGCGATAGTAACCAGGCTTAACGGAAATAATTTTGTTGCAGCAAAGGTCGAAGGCAAATACTGGATGTATTTTGGAGATACTGACCTTTTCATAGCTTATTCTGAGGACCTTTTACACTGGAATGTAGCAGAGAATGAGGAAAGCGGGAAGATGATCGCTGTTATGAATCCAAGGGCAGGATATTTCGACAGCAGGCTTGTGGAACCCGGACCATTTGCAATGCTGGCAGATAGTGGAATATTGCTGTTATATAATGGCAGCAATGCCTCATCCTTCAATGACAGCTCGTTGCCAAAATTCACATATTCAGCAGGCCAGGCTCTGTTCAACAGGGAAAAGCCGTACAGGCTCGTTGACAGGCTTAAAGAAAACTTTCTTCAACCCGATAAGCCATATGAAAAAACCGGCGAAGTGAATGAGGTTTGTTTTATCGAGGGTCTCGTATTCTTTAATGACAGATGGTTTCTATACTACGGGACGGCAGACTCGAAAATAGCTGTAGCTGTAAAACAATAAGATATATCTCGAAATATGAAAAAAGGATTCACCAGGTTCACCTATTATCTTCAGCAGGTCAGGGATTTAATGGAAAAAGCACGGCTCGAAAAAGATCCCGCCATGTGGTTGTTCAGGAATAATGCCCGCACGCCTCTCTTTATGCTTGAAGCTCTGGCACGCATGTATGCCGGGATCCATAACCGTAAAAAATTCGACAGGATGAGGATCCGTTTCAAGCTCATCGAAGATGGCTTTGGACAGATAGATTACTTCAATTCAATGGCTATAGCATTTGAATCGAACAAGAAGATAAATGCTGAATGCATAAATTATGTGAAGCAAAAAATGGAAGAATCCTCTTCCCGGCTGAATGAATTGCTGAACAAAGATGGATGGCTGACTGATAAACATACAAGGATCGGAAAAATTACCAGGAAGCTCGAAAGCGCCGACTGGCTCAAGCCTGGGAAGGAGGTTGGAGAAATTGCAGAATTTTATGAAGCTTCAATTGAAAACATCAATGAATTTGTTTCAAAAACGCGTTATCTTTTTGACAATGTGGAGGAGGATGTTCATGAGCTCCGGCGCAGGCTCAGGTGGCTGAGCATTTACCCCCAGTCGATGCAGGGAGTATTTCAATTCGATGCTGCATCTCCTGCCCGGCCTTACCTTAATAAATACCTGACAAAAGAAATAACCGAATCTCCCTTCAACAAGCTGCCACCACCGGGAAGCAACACTTCTTTTGTGATCCTGAACAAAAACTATTTCCTCGCGTTAAGCTGGATGATCGCTAAATTGGGTGAGCTGAAAGATGAAGGTCTGCTGATTACCGGCCTTGCTGAAGCAATAAAACATAATTCCGGCTGCAGCGAAAAAGATGCAATCAACGAGGCATACTCTATGTCGGGCGATAAGCAGAAACGATTAAAGGAAATACTCGATGAAGCTGAGGCACTTACTAAAAAATTTTTCAGGGAGAAAAACCTCAGGCGTCTTTTGATCAGGACCATCAAGGCAAAAAAGAAAATCCTCAAGCCGAAAACATCAAAGTTGAAGAAAAAGTAACCCGACAATGAAGATAGCGACATACAATGTGAACGGAGTGAACGGAAGGCTTCCTGTGCTGCTCAGGTGGCTCGAAGAATCAAAGCCTGATATTGTCTGCCTTCAGGAGCTAAAAGCCCCCCAGGATAATTTTCCGGTAATTCCCGTCCAGGCATCAGGCTACAATGCATTGTGGCACGGGCAGAAAAGCTGGAACGGGGTGGCAATTCTGGCAAAAAACCATGAGCCCATTGAGGTGGGACGCACCCTGCCCGGAGATTTGGAGGATGTCCAGAGCCGCTATATTGAAGCAAAGATTGGAGACATCACCATAGGATGCCTTTACCTTCCGAACGGCAATCCTGTTGATTCTCCAAAATTTGAATACAAACTGAAATGGTTCGAGAGACTGAGGCAGCATGCTGCCGGACTTATTGCTTCCGGAAAGCCTGTTCTTCTCACCGGCGATTTCAACGTAATGCCTTCGGAAATAGATGTTTACAAACCTGAGCGCTGGGTCAATGATGCTTTGTTCAGACCTGAAACCAGGGCGGCATTCAGGAGCCTTCTCGACCAGGGATGGACCGATGCGATCAGGAAGCTCTATCCAGACCAGGTGATTTATACATTCTGGGATTATTTCCGCAACTCGTACGAAAGGAATGCCGGCCTGAGGATAGATCATTTCCTTCTAAGCCCTTCACTCCTTCCGCGGCTGGTCTCTGCAGGAGTCGATCATTATGTGAGAGGCTGGGAAAAAACCAGCGATCATGCTCCTGTGTGGATCGAGATAAGATAATCATACTAGTCACATTATCGATACTGGTTGAGTCTCGACTGAAGTCACGACCTGCCCATTTTGCATTTAAGAGATTTCACCCTATTTTTGAATCCCAGTCTTAAAATTGAATCTGATATGAAAAATGCCTTTTCGCGCTTTACCGCTTCAATTGTAATCTTTTCAATCACCTCGCTATCCCTTTTTTCACAGTATTCCGAAATTGATCCGGA
>JBLNAO010000071.1:0-10940 GCA_050259395.1 Chloroflexota bacterium | reverse complement strand
ATCGTGAAAAGCTTGTCGATTACAGCCTCGTCGTTCACGATGCTGAAGATCATAACACTTATAAAGAACAGCAGGGCGATTGAGAGGTGTACGATATACCGGATCCTCGTCTTGGCTTTTTCGGTTATTTCACGTTTGTCGAGGCGGAGAAAATCAATGCTGACAGATGTGGTCAGGGAAGTCAGGGCTCCGTCGGCGCTCGGGAATGCTGCAGAGATAAGACCGACAAGAAATACAACGCCGGCGACCGGTCCGAGATACCTGAGAGCCACTGTAGGAAAAACATCATCAGTCGAGCCAACAGTTATACCTTTGTTTTTCACATAGATCAACAGTATTGCGCCAAGAAAGAGGAAAAGGAAATTCACAAAAAAGATGATGCCGCTGAATGTAAACATGTTCTTCTGTGCTTCCCTGAGGTTCCTGCATGAAAGATTCTTCTGCATCATTTCCTGGTCGAGCCCGGTCATGACTATGGTGATGAACATGCCACTCAGGAACTGCTTCAGGAAAAACCTTTCGTGTTGCCATTCGGTGATGAACATCTTAGAGAAAGGGTTTTCTTTCACGGACTTGACCAATTCGGGTATTGACATGTTCAGATCGCGGCTGATATAAATGACAGAAAGCACAACTGCAAGGAGCATAAAGGTAGTCTGAAGAGTGTCGGTCCAGATGATGGTCTTTATGCCTCCTTTAAAGGTGTAAACTATTATTAGTATGATGAATATCAAAACATTGGCCCAGAAAGGCACATTCCATGCATCAAACACAAATATCTGGAGAACGTTTATTACGAGGAACATGCGGAGGGATGCCCCGAGTGTCCTCGACAAAATAAAAAAGCCGGCGCCCGTCTTGTAGGACCAGAAGCCGAATCGCTGGTCGAGATAGGTATAGATTGAAGTAAGCTTCAGCCTGTAATACAGCGGCAGCAGAACCAGCGCAATTACAGCATAACCGAAAAGGTATCCCATTACAACCACCATGTAGCTGAACTGCGTATCCTGAACCCATCCCGGAACCGACATGAATGTCACACCTGACAGAGATGCGCCTATCATTCCATAAGCAACAACGAACCATGGAGAGACCTTGTTGCCAATAAAAAAAGATTCATTATTGGCCTTACGGGAAGTTACCCATGTTATTGTAAAGAGAAGTATTGTATAAAGGAGGAAGATGGTCAGGATTATAAAGGGCGACATATCCGGAAATTTTAGTATGCAAGGATAACAAAAATAAGGCAGTACTGAAAATCCTCTGGTCAATAACGGAAAAATGGACTAATTTTGTCGCAGAGATTACATTATGAGCTACAACGAGTTCCCGTCAAGGATTCTTGAGGATGCAGTGAATGAATTTGCTTCACTTCCCGGTATCGGAAGGAAAACGGCCTTCCGCCTGGTGATGAATCTTCTCCGAAGGGATGGCGGAGATGTGAGGAGGTTTGGGGAAAGCATAATCAGGCTTAAAGAAGAGATCCGCTATTGCAGGATCTGCCATAATATTTCGGATACGGAATTGTGCAACATCTGCAATGATGAGAAACGCGATAAATCGATAGTCTGTGTCGTCGAGAACATACAGGATGTTATGGCGATCGAGAACACCCGGCAGTTCAGGGGAGTTTATCACGTCCTTGGCGGCATCATTTCACCTATCGACGGGGTGGGCCCATCAGACCTCGAGATCGAAAGCCTTGAGGAGAAAGTCCGGGAAGGCAATATAAAAGAAATCATTTTCGCCCTGAGCACAACAATGGAGGGCGACACTACGAATTTCTACCTCTATAAACGATTAAGCAAGTACAGCATAATACTATCAACTCTCGCACGTGGTGTTGCAATAGGCGATGAGCTGGAGTACACCGACGAGATCACACTCGGAAGGGCTATAAACAACAGGAGCCCTTATCAGCAATAGACATCCAAATAATCTTAACCCTATCCCTGCACTTCGCGGTCCAGGATATTAGTCCACTTTTCACTTTTCACTGTTCACTGTTCACTTTTTCCATGCTTCATCCTTGTAAAACTTTCCTGAAACATTTCGCGGTTACCTTTGTTTAGTTAATGAAACATGAAAAAAAATTTCTATGGCAAAGATGAATATTTTATTGCCTGCCATGGGCGAAGGTGTAATCGAAGCTACCATTTCCAAATGGCTTGTCAATGAAGGATCGCAGGTAAAGGAAGACGATCCCATCGTTGAGGTCGCAACAGACAAGGTGGATTCTGAAATACCCGCGCCTGCAGCAGGCACACTGGTATCAATAATAGCAAAGGAAGGTGCCGTTCAAAAAATAGGCGATGTGCTCGCAATTATTGAGAATGAAGCGGTGCAGACGAAAGAAAACGAGGAAAAAGTAAATAAGGAGGTGGAGCGTGTACGCGAAACAATAGAAAGCGTCAGGCAGGAAAAAGCCGGCGTTCAGGCTGTTTCAGCAGAAATGAAAAGCCGCACACCCTCCGGGAAATTCATTTCACCGCTCGTCAGAAGCATGGCAAACAAGGAAGGCGTAAGTTATGATGAGCTCGACAGGATGCCAGGCACAGGGATGGACGGGAGAATAACCAAGGAAGATTTCCTGCGGTATATGGATGAGAAAAAATCCGGAGCTGCAGGCAAAGAAGCCGAACCTCAAAGGCAGCCTGTTCCTGAAACCCAGCCTCAAAGGCAGCCGGTCCCTGAAGCAGTTCCACAGCAACATCCAGTACCTGAAGCAGTACCTCAAAGGCAACCCGTACCTGAAGCTGAACCTCAAAAACTGCCTGAGGTAAAGCCACAGAAAGAGGATGAAGTCATTCCAATGGACAGGGTGAGGAGGCTAATAGCGGAGCATATGGTCATGTCGAAAAGAACCTCGGCTCATGTAACCTCTTTCATCGATGCCGATGTAACCAAAATTGTGGAATGGAGGAATGCCAACAAGGACAAATTCTATCAACGTGAAGGGCAAAAGCTCACCCTCACTCCTTTCTTCATCGATGCGCTTGCCAAAGCCCTCTATGAAATTCCCATGGTCAATGTCCAGGTCGACGGGACCAACATCATCAAAAAGAAAAGCATAAACATAGGTATGGCAGTTGCTCTTCCTGACAGTAACCTGATCGTGCCCGTGATAAAGAATGCAAATGAGAAGAGTCTTACAGGACTGGCAAAAGCCGTAAACGACCTTGCTTCAAGAGCCAGGAACAATAAACTTAAGCCCGATGAGATTTCAGGAGGCACCTTCACTCTAACCAACTACGGAAGCTATGATAACCTCGCCGGAACACCTATCATCAACCAGCCCCAGGCTGCCATCCTCGGCACCGGTGCCGTAAGGAAAACGCCCGTCGTCATAGAAAGTCCGCTCGGTGATATGATCGGGATACGCCATATAATGATCATCTCTTTAAGTTATGACCACAGGGTGATTGATGGCGCACTGGCGGGAAAATTCATTCAGAAGGTCAAGAATATACTTGAGAACTACACACCGGATCTTTCCTGACAGAATCCCTTAAAAATACCATAAATTCTAATTTTGCGCTGCGGCACGATTGGAAAAAGGTTAATGTACTGAAAAAAGGTCAGCCATAAATTGTCCTTTTTTCTAATTTTTCCTCTATATTAGTACTTTGAGTAAGATTGATAATCAGTTTTCGTGCTTTTGCAGAAGAAATACTAAACCTGACAGATGACCTTTCCCTATAAATCATTTAGATTTAAACTTATGACCAAAAAGTTTATTCTAATCTCATGGCTGCTTGCAACCCTGGTGAACAATCATGCTATATCGCAATCCAAATCAGAAATCAGAAGCATGTTCTATGATGCGGAAAGCTGGATATTATTTGAGGATTACAAGGAAGCTCTGCCCATTTACCAGCAATTGTTGAAGATTTATCCTTCAAACTCAAACTTTAAATACAGGATAGGCCAGTGTTATATAAATACTCCGGGGGAAAAGGAAAAGGCTGTCAGCTATCTCGAGGATGCGGTTAAGGACATCAATCCGGAATACAAGGAAGGTAAATTCAATGAGAGCCAGGCGCCGTATGATGCTCTCTATTACCTGGCGAATGCCTACAGGATCAATAACCAGATCGATAAAGCGCTGGAAACATATAAGTTATTCAAGAAGAACCTCGATCCAGCCGTATATGATTCAACCATTGTTAACCTGCAGATCCAGTCGTGCCTCAATGCCAAAGTGCTGATGGGGGAACCACTTTTTGTACGCGAGAAAGTACTGGGTGATGCCATAAATGACAGGAATTCTGAATTCAATCCTGTGGTTTCGGATAATGAAGACATGATAGTATTTGCACGCAGCGAGGCTTTTTATGACGCTATCCTCTACTCGGTAAAATCAGGCGGCGGATGGGGCGGACCTCAGAACATGAACGAAATACTCAAAGTTGACAAGGATCTGTTTCCAACATCACTTTCCAAAGACGGAAAAACACTTTACCTCTACAGCTCGGCAGACTACGACGGAATAATCTACACTTCGACTTTTGAGAATGGAGCATGGTCACCTATTCTCAAGTTGAACGATAACATTAACACTAAATTCTGGGAATCGCACGCAACGGTTTCACACGACAATAAAAGATTATATTTCACCAGCAACCGGAAAGGGACCTTAGGCGGGCTTGATATTTATGTGTCGAAGCGCGACAGTACAGGCGATTGGGGCCCGGCGGAAAATCTTGGTCCGGTGATCAATACCCCCTACAACGAAGAGTCGCCTTTCCTGAGCCAGGACGATAAAACACTCTTTTTCAGCTCAAGAGGACATTTCAACATGGGTGGTTACGATATCTTTTATTCCACGCTACTGGCTGACGGATCCATGTCGGTTCCTCTCAATGCGGGCTTTCCGCTGAACTCCACCGACGATGATGTATTTTTCAAGCCATTGAAGGATGGTTATGAAGGTTATTTATCGAAGGAAGGTCCCAACGGATTCGGGAAACAGGATATTTACCGTGTTGAGATTTTTTCAGATCAGCATCCGAGGAAATTCATCGTTAAGGGATTCGTAACAGTGGCTGACCTTCTGAGCAATTTTAACGACAGCGTGAAGATCAGCGCCATGAACATAAAAGACCCGGGCCAGGTGCTTGTTGTTTATTCCAACCCGCTCACCGGCGAGTATGAGCTGGCACTTCCTCATGGCAACTATAAGGTAACATACGAAGGCGACGGTACGGAGAAGGTCACAAAAGACCTTAATTTACCCCTCACCCATCAATCCGACAGCTTTGTCCTGCCTGGAACCATATTGCCGAAAGCTGATTTCGTGGCAGATCTTAATGTTGGCACCAGCCAGACAATTGCACTTTCCAAAGGTGATTCGATACTCTTCCCGCTCAGGGTCGAGCCCAATTCCATCCTGAAAGTTGAGCATTGGGCTGGCGATTCGCTTCTTTACACTGAGCAATTTCACATAACCGATTCCTTATTCAACTATAAGTTTGCGCCCCGTGGAGGTGAAACAAGGGTTGTATTCAATCTAACTGACAAGTTTAACAATACAACAACCACAGAAGTGTTCATCACTAAAGAGAAGGAACAGGCTCCTGTCGTAAGGCCCGAATACAGCCGCGTGATTGCCCAGAAGCAGGTTGATGCATTCATGTCGATGTTAAAAAGCAGGGCTGAAGGTGATCTTAAAAATCTCCTGAACGATGTGGATGTGAAAAAGCACAAATTCGGTACCGTCGATGATGTGCTGTCGTACCTGAAGGAAGAGGGTGCAAAGCGGAACATTTCCGGGGAAGAGATCGGCAAGCTGGCGCTTAAGGTGGCTATGATGGATAATGTTCTGACCCAGGCAGCAGTGGATTATCTCGAGAATCACAGCACCGGTCAGCTTAAGGAACTTCTCTCAGGACTCGATATTTATCAGGAGAAACTGAAGACCTGGACTGATCTGCAGGAATACCTGCGGTTAAAATCTAACGGTGCAATCACACCGGAAGGGCTGAACGAGCAGGCAGCAGCTATTTTTGCGGATGCAGATCCGTCAATAAACACCCTGCGCGACAAGGTGCTTGCTTATGCCAATAATTCCGATAAAGGCACTATTATACGCGAATCAGTCGCCACAGTTGACCTCGACAGAATAAAGGTGAAAGGAATGTGGCTGAGAGCATTCTCAAATGAAGCGCTTAAGCAGGGACTTTCACGGAATGAACTGGCTGAACTCCTGTCCAGGATAAGCAAGCTTCCGGGTACAACTGCAAGCCAGTTCCTGTCGGACCTCCTCAGCGTAGCGGAAGAACCATTGCTCTCCCTGCTGAAGGAGCTCGATCTCAAAAAGGAGAATATCCGCACGCCCGAACAGCTTGTCTTATTCCTTCTGACGAACAGCGACAAATATCCTGAAGATCAGGTTTACAAGGCTATTGCAGATCTTATTTCAAAAAACAATATCTCTTCAGACCAGATTTCCGAACAGGTAAAAGGAGGAACTAAAAAATCTCCTTACTGGTTCCTCTTTGTCATAGGAGGCGGACTTCTTATAATATTCATAATACTGTTCAGGCGCAGAAAAGAAAAGAAGAAGAACGAGCGATAACATTTACAATTCCTGTCCCTGCGCCTTCGCTGCAGCAGGGAGAAGGTAGCATTCTGCTCTTATCCGTGATCTCAACTCTTCCCTTACAATTTAAAGGGAGAGTTGGGAGGGGTTTGTGAACATCTATTTTTTAAAAATAAGCCCCTTCATCCGTAATTGATCTCAATTTTTTTTAAATTTGTTTTAACTAAAACTCATGCCTATGAGGAAAACTATTGTCTGTCTGATAGTTACATTATTTTGCTTATCTTCGGTTTTCTCCCAGGAGAATAAGGAATTGCAGGATAAATTCCTTGAAGCTGAATACTTCCTTCTGAATGAGGACTATCAGGATGCGCTTAACCTGTATCTTCAACTATATGAGAAACTGCCCGACAATGCAAATATTGCACATTCCATAGGCATATGTTATCTGAATATACAAGGCAAAAAGAATCTTTCAATCGATTACCTTGAGGCTGCATCAAAAAACATGTCAGCCAAACATAAAGAAGGCACCATTAACCAGGTTTCTTCTTCGTATGAAGCATTATATGACCTTGCACGGGCCTACAGGATAAACTACATGTTCGACAAGGCCAGGGAATCTTATACCAGATATGCCGGCACCCTGCTGCCCGATGACCGGGAAAACCAGGAGTTTATCAGGCACGAGACAGAAGTGTGTGAAAGGGCAAAGGATCTTATATCCAAACCTGTTCAGTTCACTGAGGAGAACCTTGGTGAGTTGTTCAACGACGAGAATTCCAATTTCAATCCGGTCATTTCAGCTGACGGAAAGTCATTCGCATGGATGGTTTCTCTAAAGTTCTATGATGCCGTGATGTTCTCAAAACTGGTCAACGGCAAATGGACCGCTCCGGTGAACATCACTCCTGAACTTCAGTCTGACGGCGACTATTACATATCATCATTGTCGTCTGATGGGAAGATACTCTTACTCTCCAGGAATGATGATTTCAACAGCGATATCTACATCAGCAACTATGATGGTACCACCTGGTCTAAAGCAACAAAGCTCGGCAAGAACATAAACACACGTTATTGGGAATCCCAGGCATTCATATCCGAGGACGGGACCCATATGTACTTCTCATCCGACAGGCCCGGAGGATTCGGCGGCCTGGATATATACATGTCGGTTAAAGTTAACGGTGACTGGGGGTCTGCGGTTAACCTTGGACCGGAAATAAACACACAGTTCAACGAGGACAGGCCTTTTATTGTGAATGGCGGGAAAACGATGTTCTTCAGCTCACAAGGCCATGAGAACATAGGCGGATACGATATCTTCAAATCAAGTCTGCAATCTAACAAGCTCTGGAGCAAACCGGTGAATCTGGGATATCCCCTCAACACACCTGATGACAATTATTTCTTCAATCCTGCAGGTAGCGGCAACACAGGATATTACTCAATATACAAAGAAACAGGAGGTTACGGTAAAGAAGACATTTACAGGATAATTATGCAATAATTCTTCCGGCAACAAATGAAGGTTTGAAAAATTAATATATTTGTTTAATGTCAAGTTTCAGAGTAAAATTATTCTCCCGTCTGCTGGTCTCTGCCCTGATATCATTTCCCGTACTGGCTTCAGCCCAGTCGGCCTCGGAAATGAAGGAAATTTTCGCCCAGGCAGAATCATATTACCTGTATGGCGAATATGAACTTGCAAACCAGCTATACATCCTCCTGGATTCCACCAACAACAGGAATATCCAGTATAAAATCGGGGTATGTTACCTGAACATTCCTGGTGAAAAGGAGAAAGCAGTTCCATATCTCGAGAAGGCTGTCCGGAATGCGAGCTACGATGCAAAAGAAACCAAATTCCAGGAAAAAAGAGCCCCCCTTGATGCCTACTTCTATCTCGCAAAAGCATATATGACAAATAACGAGCTCGAGAAAGGTCTCAATACATTCAATACCTTCAGCAGGCTTGCCGGTGAAACGAGCAAAAAAGGCGGAATGCAGAATCTCGATTTTGTCGGTCAGCAAATCCAGGCATGCAATAATGCCCTTACACTGAGAGAGAATCCCGTAATATTCAGCAAAAAATCGCTCGGTGCTGATTTCTCACAGGGTTCCCTGAATGAGAATCCTGCCGTGAGCTATGACGGAAATACAATTGTCTACACTGAAAAAAGAGGTATTGTCAATGTTATTTACTTTTCAAAGAAGTTAAGAGGTGTATGGCAGCCTCCGGTCGAGATAACGGCAGATCTGAATGCCGGCGAGGATTGTTCGTCATGCTCCCTCAACAGTGACGGGACTGAGCTGTACCTGTACAAAGTGGACGATTATGACGGTGTAATTTACTCTTCATCTTTTGTGAACGACAAATGGAACCCGATCAAAAAGCTTAATAAAAATATAAATACCAAGTTCTATGAATCGCATGCCGCTGTTTCTGCAGATGGCAAAAAGCTTTATTTCACAAGCAACAGGGAAGGTGGCCTGGGTGAACTTGATATTTACGTTGCTGAAAAAGATGCCACAGGTGACTGGGGACCAGCAACAAACCTTGGCCCTGTGATCAATACGCCCTTTAACGAGGATACTCCGTTTATAACTGCTAATGATTCACTCCTGTTTTTCAGTTCGGAAGGACACAGTTCAATGGGAGGATTCGATATTTACAGGTCAGCCAGGACGGACTCAGCATGGTCTGTTCCGGCAAATGTCGGATACCCGGTCAATTCAACCGACGACGATAAGTTTTTCCAACCGGCGAATAACGGGTTAAATGCATACTATTCAATAAATACAGACTATAAGGAAAAAGATATCTTCTACCTGAATTTCGGCGATCTTTCATTTGAACTGAAAGGAATAATGAGTTTATCCGATACTACTCTCATATTCGATGAGAATTATATGATCGCTGTCACTGACAAGGTTACAGGTGATACGATTGCACGGCAAATGCCCGATCCATACACCGGAAATTATGACATAAGAGTTAAACCGGGGAAATACGATCTTACATTTAAAGGAAAAGGGTATTACAATCAGACAATAGACACCGTTATTGCTGCTGATTTTCCTCTTGCGGAGGTTTACATGGACGTATCTCTCAAACGCGATCCGTCTGCTGCCAGGCCAACTCCTAAGATCGTTTATGAAAAAATCAACCTTACTGAGATACCAACTATCGAAACTGTGGACACAGCCTTGCTGATCAGGGATATGAATGTCAATGATGTAACAGAAAATGTTGAAGAAGAAATTCTTTACTACACTGTTCAGTTAATTGCACTGTATAATCCTGTTGATGTCAGCTATTTCAAGCATATCGGCGACATCAGGATAATGTATAACGAAGCTGATAAATTTTACAGGTACACCACAGGAAAATTCCCCACCAGGGAGGATGCTTATAAGCGGAGGCTCGATCTGATAAGCCAGGGATACCCCGACGATATCTTCATCAAAAAAGTTTCAAAGGACATCAATCAATAAACTCCTGTGTCAATGATGAAGTGTGAAGTAGTAAGTCTCCGGGCTCCGGAGCCTGAGGATCTTGAGCTCCTTTACAACTGGGAAAACAACAATTCCTACTGGGTGATCAGCAACACCCTCACTCCATTCTCGAAATTCACACTTAAAAGATATCTCGAAGATTCACATAAAACAATCTTCGAGACAGGTCAGCTCAGGTTGATGATCGATCACAAAGCCGATAAAAAAACAATCGGGACCATCGACATCTTCGAATATGATTCATTTCACAGCCGTGCCGGACTGGGAATTCTTATAGCAGATGAAGCATACCGGAGAAAAGGATATGCCTCCATGGCCCTGAAATGCGTCATAGAATATTGTTTCAGGACGCTCCAGCTGCACCAGCTTTTTTGCAATATCCTGGAAGATAATTGCGGGAGCATCGATCTTTTTAGCAAGCATGGATTCGCGCGAAGCGGCATCAAAAAAGACTGGGTTAAAACCCCGGATGGTTACCTCGATGAATACATGTTCCAGTTGATCAACCCGGCGGTAACAAAAAAATAGATTTACAATTCAGAGGCTAGCAGCCCGCATGCCGCTGAGATATCCGACCCCCTCGACTTTCTTATCGACGCAGAAACACCCGACACGACAAGCTGATGTTTGAAGTATTGCATCCTGTCGTCAGGCGAAGATATATGTTCATCGTTTCTGAGTTGATGATAAGGCAGCAGGTTTATCCTAATTCCTGAATCAACAAAGAGTTTCCTTAGTTCCGAAAGATGATCAGAGGTGTCATTCACACCGTTTATCATTACATATGAAAAAGTGATTCTTCTTTTCTTTTTAAGCGTTGCATTTCTGAGCATTCCAATTATTTCCTCCACGGGATATTTATTCTCGGCCGGAACAA
>JBLNAO010000070.1:0-2625 GCA_050259395.1 Chloroflexota bacterium | reverse complement strand
ATCCCCAGGTCTTTCATTACAACAATCCTGGGAAGATAACCATACTCGTTTTTGAAATTGGGAAGCTGATATTTGAAGGAATCAATAATCTTCTCGGCAGAGCCGGTTTGTTCGATGTAAAGAAAGTGAGTCTTGCAGTAAACTATTATGTCGGGTGTAAGTGGATGTGAGATCTTGTGATATTCCTGCTGGTTCTGACAGTATTTCGCAATGAGCGAATTATACCTGTGACGCACAACTACAGGACGTGCACCCGAAAGAAGCATCCTTAATGCAGGCAGGGCCTTATCAAGCACCGGCTTGTAGGGAAGTACTGTTATTTCTTTAACAGCAGGAACCGTGTCAGTGATCTTTGCAAGTATATCGTCATATATTTTTTTAATCTCTTCAGTTGTGTCTGCCGAAACGAATGACCCATGATTTTCGAGGAAGATTACGTGGGGATCTTTCCCGTATTTTTCCCTGTAACCTTCCATCTCACCTTCCAGTTTTTTAAAAAGGGTATATCCAGGATCTGTATATGGTACAAACAGAACGTTTTCTCCGAATAATTTCAGGGTAGCGCTTTTCGCATTCCGGCAGCAGAGCAATCCGTTGATTAGTGTAGGATGAAGATGCACCACATACCTGTACCTTATTATATCATGCAGTGAAGTTTCTACGGAAGGTCTTTTGTTCCTGTCCGATTCATGGATGCTGAGGAACATGTCGTTTTTCACCTGCTCCTCCCTTTCGGAAGTATTTTCGGAGTACCGGTTTGTGGAAATTACCTTCAGCTTTTTCCTGTCAAGTGCTACAAGACCTTCTTCAGTGAGGGCTGCAAGCGATTGTCCACTCGCCTTGATCCAGATTGTGTCTTCATCCTTGTACGATGTGTTCCCCCCGCCAGCTATAACATAATCCTTGCTCTTTCCGTAAAATCTCGAAATTTCAATAAGTTCAGTTAGTCCGGGTTTCATTGTATTTTTTTAAATAATACTCTATCGTAAGCTGTCCGAGTTTAATCAGTTCCGTTCTCTGATCGATGCTGTGCCTGCCGTTGGGAAGAACATACCCCTGCATTCCTTCAGACCTCAGGTACTGGTGCGCCGCAATCACACATGCTCCTTCCCAGGCAATTCTTTTAAGTGTGTCATCGAGTGGTACTCCGCCCCTGGCCGATACAGTTAACGGAATAAGCTCTGGAGTGTTGTGCTCGGTGCCAAAGGTTATAATAAATCCCTTTTCATGAAAGAAGTAGACAAAATCCCTGAGTATATTTATATCATTTCTGCCCGGTATAAGCTCTATGCATTCCACTTTCAGGCTTTTAAGGGTGTTATACAGCTTCTCTTTATCGCTTTCGAATTCGGTGAATTTACCCGCAGGATCATCCAGGAGCACCGGATAACAGGGAATTCCGCCGGAAGTGATTATGATCTTTATTATTTTGTCAAGTTCAAGGAAGGAATTTTCATCCTCCTCGACGAACGCTGCGCCGCCGCTTTTCAGAAGATTCGATCTTATTTCATTTTCCAGTGCCGCACTGTTGGCTGCATCGGTTTTGGATTTTTTCCCATAAAGCTTCTCGAGAAAACAGATCTGTTTTTCAGGATCGGCAAATCTTCTTACGGCCATCATGCGGAGAGCTTTTGCAATGTGCCTCTCCCTGACAAGCTCGCGTGCAAACTCATTCCTGACAAGGTCATAGGACATGTACATTGACGGGTTGTCCTTTTTTATCAACTCATTGAGCTTCACGATCATTGCTTTCACCTGGTTCTGGCTCTCCCTGATGACGTTCTTAAGCTGGCGCTTCTGCAACCATCCTGTTTCGAAAGGATAGTCCAGACCTTTACCGCTGAAATAGATCCTGCCGAAATTATTCGGATCATTGATTCTGACGCCTTTCTTCTGCTCTTCTCTCATCAGGCCAATAAACTCTATGTTGAAAAGAGGGAAAATGCCGTTTTTCACACAACCGTCGTGGAAGTCAGAGTAACCGTCTGTAACATAAAAATCATTGATGCCAAGAACTTTTATGTTCTCTCTCTTTGCCATTTCAAAGGCAGTTTCCATCTCAGGGAATGCTGAAAATGAATATGGTGTGTGTATATGCCCGTTTGCCTCCCTGTACTCGGGAACAGTAAGATCCCGTGTTTCTTTGACCAGTTTTTCGGGTATGGGGAAATCTGAAAGGAAATGCTTCATAAATGGTCAGATATTCGTTTCGATTTTCAATTCTGAAAGCAATTTATTGATTCTGCCGCTTTCTTCATCTGTAAGCCTGAAAGCGGCAGCTTTTATATTCTCAATGACCTGCTCTTCGTTTCTCGCTCCTGTCAGTGTACAGGCCATGCCCGGCTGCCTTGTTGTCCAGTTAAGCACAAGTTGTGAAAGGCTGACATTCCTCGAATCGGCAATTTCCCGGAGCTCTTCAATCATGTCGAGTATCCTTGAGAAATTCGGCTCTTTGTAATAGATGGTGAATGGCCTTGTGTCGCCTTCATTGAAGACATGGCCTTTTTTAATTTTACCGGCGAGGAGTCCACGCTGCAATGGACTGTAAGCTATGATGCCTATATTGTGCTCAATGCAGAAAGGAGAAATTTCTTTCTCGATGTCGCGGTTAACCATGCTGAAGGA
>JBLNAO010000069.1:0-4575 GCA_050259395.1 Chloroflexota bacterium | reverse complement strand
ACATGGCTCTCAGCAGGACTGTTTTAGTATTGAATTCAATTTTCGGGTCGACGGCATAAACCTTTGCCTGGTATTGCTTGTCATCAACCATAAAAGTCACCGGGAATCCAACTTTCACCTCATCGGAATATCTTTCCGGAATTGAGAAGTCAAGCTTGAGAGGGCTCATCTTCACCAGCCTTGCAATCTTCGTGTTGGCATTGGTGTATGATCCTTCGCTCACATACCTGAGACCAATCACTCCGTCAAAAGGAGCGCGGAGCTCAGTCTCGGAGATCCTGGCTTTTACAAGATTGATGTCAGCCTGGATGGTCCGCAGTTCTGTCACAATCTGGTCATAGCTTTCCTGGCTTATCGCATCCTTGTCTAAGAGGCTGCGCTGGCGGAATTCTTTGGCTTCGGATAGCTTCTGCTGAGCCATCAGTTTCTCGAGCTGCGCCTGGAGAGGCTTATCATTGATCTTTGCAAGGAGGTCTCCTTTTTTTACCCTGGTGCCTTCAGTGAAGTTGATGCTGATGAGCTTCCCCGATGTTTCGAATGAGAGATCGACTTCCTCGTCAGCTTTTAGGGTTCCGTTGCTGTTGATGAGTTCGGTAAGTTTTGTAGGACTAATCAGGAAACCGCTCACACTGAGGGCCTGCCTGTTCATCTGGCCTGCTCCGCGTCCGCCACCGGCACCTGCCGGCCCGCCCGGACCACCCATTCCGGCTCTCGAAGGTTCAGATGCCAGAAGAGGCTTCAGTTTTGGGTAAAAAATTATGCCTGCAATTACTAAAATCAGCAGAATCGTAATTATTGTCTTGTTCCTTTTCTTCATACAAATCCTGTAAATGGTGCAAAATTACCTATTTTAAATGTCCCTGAACATTCACGTTTTCTAAAATTGTGTTAAAAAAATATAAATCAGACAATTCGACCTAAACCATTTTGAAATTTCCTTTTTTCAACAAAATCATAGTATTTTTGTTAATTCTAGAACCAACAGCAATATGATCCAGAGAATACAAACAGTTTATCTTTTACTGACAACCGTTATTGCCGTTTTATTCCTTTCAGGGGATATAATTTTGTTCGAAAACGGTAGATCATTGATGCTGACAGGCTACGCACCAGGTGGCGAAGGAACACAACCTGAACCAATATTGCCTCTCACAGTTATGCTGCTGATAAACCCTTTTTTATCTCTGATCCTTATCTTTCTTTACAAAAAAAGAAAGCTCCAGATGAAACTGACCATATTATTGATTTTCACAATATTACTTACTGTGGCGATGATTGGTTATTTTGCATGGAACCTGTCACGGGCATCATCCACCGATATTGTTTTCACATACAAAATGATCCTGCCTTTGCTGATGCTGATATTTTCTGTCCTGGCTTATGCGGGAATTAAAAAGGATGAGGAGATTGTTAGGTCGTATGACAGGCTGAGGTAGGGCTAGAGCGTAGAGCGTAAAGCATAAAGCGTAAAGAAAGAAGCGTAAAGAAAGAAGCGTAAAGTTTTATGCTTAGATGATCTGGAGGTTTTCCTGGTTGGTTATCTTCTCGCAATAATGACATTTCAGCGAAACGATCTTTTTCGATACAACCTTGAATCTTGTTGTAACTGATTCAAAATTGGTGATGCATTTGGGATTCATGCACCTGGCAATACCGACTATGTAATCCGGTACTTCGACCACTTTTTTTTCCACAACTTCATAGTCCCTTATAATATTGAGCTTGGCATCGGGAGCAACAAGCGCAATCCTGTTTATGTCCTCATCTTCGAAAAACACCCCTTCGATCTTGATGATGGCTTTCCGTCCAAGCTTCTTGCTTTCAAGGTTGGTGCCGAATGTGATCTGTGTCTCTATCCTGTCGAGGCCAAGGATCTGTATAACCTTAAAGAGGTTCTTTGCCGGCACATGATCGATTACCGTCCCGTTTTCGATAGCGCTAACGCTAAGCTGTCTGCCATGTTCTTTCATCACGCTAACTTTATTTGATTCCGAGTAATGAGCACAATATTGCCTGGCGGGTGAACACACCGTTCAAGGCCTGATCGAAATAGTATGCCTTTTCGTTACTGTCAACGTCCTGGTGGATCTCATTCACCCTGGGCAGGGGATGAAGTATGCGCATGTTTTCCTTCGTCTTCTTCAGCATTGAATTTCTGAGCACATAAACATTTTTGACCTTCTCATATTCGATGGGATCGGAAAATCTTTCACGCTGAACCCTTGTCATGTAGATTATATCGGCTTTACTTATTATATCCGTGAAATCGTTGTGCTCATAATATTTCAGGCCGAGGTTGTCGAGATAAAGCTTGAATTCATCAGGCATTTTCAGTTCCTCAGGTGAGATGAAATTAAAGGTTGTATTCCATCTGGACATTGCCATCATCAGGGAATGTACTGTTCTCCCGTATTTTAGATCACCCACCATGAAAATATTCAGATCATTAAGCTTCCCCTGCGTCTTACGGATCGAATAAAGGTCCAGCAAAGTCTGTGAGGGATGCTGGTTGGCACCGTCGCCGGCATTGATAACAGGCACTGATGCGACCTCGCTGGCAAACCTTGCGCTTCCTTCGATTGGATGACGCATAACAATAAGATCACAGTAATTGCTTACAGTTCTTATAGTATCGTTCAGCGTTTCACCTTTAGAAACACTCGAGCTCGATGCATCAGAAAATCCGACAATCTTGCCGCCGAGCCTGCTGATTGCACTTTCAAAGCTGAGTCGTGTCCTTGTTGAAGGCTCAAAGAAAAGGGTTGCTACCACTTTTCCTTCGAGAAGGTTGCTTACCGGTTTTTTTTCAAACTCTTCAGCAAGATCCAGTATCCTAAGTATTTCGTCGGTTGAAAAATCATCAATGGATACAAGGCTTCTGTTTTTCATTGTGTGAGTCATTACTCAAAGGATATGCTTCAAAATTACTCAAGAATTGGCAAAGAGTCAGAACTGTTGATAATATTTTTAAAAGTTTATCCTGAACAACAATGACTTCACCCTCTGAATCTCTTTCTCCCGGAGTGAGAGGGAGACAATGGGGAGGGGATGGGGGAGAGGTCTTTCCCTGGCAAGTCTCTGGGAAAGCATTTTTCATGAACTCCTGATCTTACTTCTTCTCAAGATATTTATACGTCAATCCTTCGACTCTTTCAAAACGGGAAAGAACTTTTTCACGTGAAGAAACCCTGAAACTGACAGTAATTCTGCATTCCGTATCAAATTGCTGATCAGACTGACCCGCATTTTCCTCCTTAAGTATTTTCATCACATCATTCATGGATATGTATGGAAATAAGATTTCATAATATTCCCGGAGAGTCTTTTGAATTACATGTGCATTTTTGATGGCCTCTGATGCAGCAGTGCGATAGGCGTTTATAAGTCCGCTAACGCCGAGCAAAGTGCCGCCAAAATATCTGATTACAACAATAAGTATGTTGGTCAGCCCTGCAGAGTTAATTTGCCCGAGTATTGGTTTACCCCCGGTACCTGAAGGTTCACCGTCGTCGTTGACCCGCCAGTTTGTCCTTTCAATACCTAATATCCATGCGTAACAATGATGCCTGGCCTCATGGTGCTCTTTTTTGAGCTTGTCAAGTATCGGCCTGATCTCGCTCTGCTCACTTACCGGAAAAGCCATGGCAATGAATCTGCTGCCTTTCTCTTTGTATAATCCTTCGGAGGAGGCAGATATTGTATTGTAGGTATCTGTTTCTGTTTCCATGGTCTTTTAGGCTCCGGGCACAAGGCATCATTTTTTTGGCTATTACTGGTTTTCCCAGACTCCGTATCCCTGACGCCTGAGCCTTTTGCAATTTTAAGAAACTATATTCAGTATTGCAGTTTATTCCAAATAAAATATACATTTGTTTCAAACTGATGAAGAATTATGGGCGTATTGTTAGATGAAAAGGACCTTGATAAGCTGATCGTTATTGGCGATCGGATACTTATAAAGCCGAAATCCCCTCAATCCAAGACAAAAAGCGGCCTCCTTCTTCCTCCGGGTGTAAATGAAAACGAGAAGGTGCAGATCGGTTTTGTGGTGAAGGTTGGTCCGGGTTATCCAATACCTGCCGTTACAGAGCAGGATGAGCCCTGGAAAGCCAGTCAGGGGGAGCCCAAGTACATACCTCTCCAGCCAAAGGAAGGCGACCAGGCCGTATATCTTCAGAGCAGCGCAATTGAAATTGAGTTCAACAAGGAAAAATACGTCATAGTTCCTCATTCTGCAATCCTGATCTTATTGCGCGATGAGGGATTGTTTCAGTAATCAGCTCTCATGAAGACAGGCAGCATCCTGAAAGACCGGAAAATATTGATCGTGGAGGATGATTTTTCAAGCAGGCTTTACCTCAATAAGATACTTGAAAAGACAGGAGCCATACTGCTGAATGCAGGCGATGGCGGCGAAGCTGTCAGAATGGTAATAAGCAATCCGGAAATTGAAGTGATACTCATGGATATCCAGCTTCCGGTTATGGACGGTTATATGGCAGCTGAAAAAATCAGGGAAATCAGGAATGACATGATCATTATTGCGCAGACAGCCTACGGGCTCCTGGGCGACAG
>JBLNAO010000068.1:0-9037 GCA_050259395.1 Chloroflexota bacterium | reverse complement strand
TTGTTTCTTTCTCGTCATCTCCCTGCAGCTCGATGGGACGAGCGAATTCCCGCCTGAAGAAAGCAAGATCACCCAGCAAGCCGGGATTCACAAAATTCAGCTGGGTCCAAAGGTCTGTGAGCGAATTCTCTACCGGTGTGCCGGTGAGCACAAGCTTGAACTCCGATCTGAGCCGCTGAAATGTCTTGTATAGCATCGAAGCCGGATTCTTTATTACCTGGCTTTCATCGAGAATGATATAATGAAACATGAATGCACTCATTATATCAATATCTTGTCTTACAGTGTGATAACTTGAGATGATAATGTCAAATTCATTAAAATAAGAATTTGATTTTCTCCGCTGGATTCCTTTATAGCTGTAAACCTTCATGCCCGGTGCAAACCTGGCTACTTCGTTTTCCCAGTTATAAACGAGCGAAGCAGGAACAACAAGCAACGAAGTGAGCCTTCGCTCAAGATGGCTGAAAAGGTTGAGTTCAGCACCTTGATTGCCGTCTCCATTTACTGTCAGTGTCTCTTTGTTATGCTGCAGGAGCGCAAGCGCCTGGATTGTCTTTCCCAGCCCCATATCGTCGGCAAGGCATCCTCCAAGGCCTGCTGTCTGAAGGAACCTGAGCCAGTTCAGACCCTCAGCCTGGTATCTTCTCATTTCGCATCTGAGTCCTTCTGGAACGGGCACTTCCGGAATTTCCTGTGGTACAAGAAGCTTCTGAAGCCTGTTATAGCCTGTAGGCTCTTTTGGCATAACATCTTCAAGCAGGGAAAAATGCTGCTTGTGTATTTTAAGCGAGTCATTTTCCGTTTTTCCGAGCTCAAAAATGTTCCTGTACCGGGTGAACCATGTTTCCGGAAGTATTGCCACTGATCCATCGGGCAGGACAAACTCCCTTATATTCTCAAGTATGTTTTTTCTGAAGCGGCTGAACGGGATCGTCCACTGACCGATCTTAACCATAGCTTTAAGGTCAAACCAGTCGTTCTCAAGCTCGCTGCTTATTTCGACATCAACAGGATGCAGGTTGAAATTGGTATCGAACTTTGAAATGAGCGTGAATCCTGCTTCCTTGATTTCATTATAACTGCGGTTCACATTTTCTATGAGCGAATAAAGTTCGTCCTTTTTCCTGCTGTCTTCTGAAACCGGAAAGAAATGAATGTCATCTTCCGAGAAAAAGCCAAAATCACCGAGGATATCGCGTTTCTCCATTTCCCATCCGAAATCGCGATTAAATTTTTTAAAGATGAAATCAGAACCGGTTTTTTCGAATATGGTGAAGCTCGTTGCAGGTTCTGTGGCGAAAATCCTGTTTCCCTGGTAATTGTAGCGGAGAAGAATTCCTGTCCCCTTGATGCCATTTTCCAGTTCAAGCATCGCCTCTTTCTGAGGTTCAATGTATTTCACACTGAAGCCAGATCCTTCAACCTTGAAATTATTGACTGCGTTCTGCACGAATGTTTTGAAATACTGTACTTCGTTCTTTTTTGGAACAATTACACTTTCCTTTGTGAGGAAAGGCTTGATTTTCGATCCGTCGATATCGGCAATAAAATAGATTTTCTGATCGTTCAGGATTATGCATGGTGACATGCACAGGATTTCTGCATCTGAATCCTGAAGAATAATATGTTTTCCTCCGGCTTCGAGGCTGAGATTGTAAACGGTCTGTTCTTCTGTTCTTACAAACCTGAATACCGGAGCGGCATTCTCAGGAACAATCTCGAGAAGATCGTCGGGGTGAAGGGTTGCTGTCCTGATCCTCCTGAACCAGACAGGTATGTTTTCATCACGGGCTATTGTGAAACATTTGTAAATCCTTCTTTCGAGATAGGGGCGGATGAATTTTTCAACTTTTTCGGGAGTGACTTTTTCAAGGAATTCCTTTACATTCCTGTCTTTTGAGAATAGCTTGAAGAGATCCCTGTCGGTATATTCGTTTATTATCTTTATTATCTCGCGCTCTTCATCGCCAAGCGTGGCTAAGGTGTCGAGGTTCGGAAATGGTGAAAGACATTCGGCCAGCTTGAAAAAACCTTTATCCGATTCTTCGGTGATAATATAGGGCGAAAGTATGGATCCCCAGATCCTGTGCTGTGTCAGGACAACTGCAAAGAGCTTCTTTTTTTTTCCTGGTCCCTGTTCCAACGCCTTCAGATTTAATAATCCTGCAATGATGGTCATTGTTGATCAAATATCAAAGCTTTTTCTTCATAGATTTGTTCTTTGTTTGCGCACGGTTTCCACAAAGATTGAGAAAGATCATACATATCGACATGGATGCTTTTTTTGCATCCGTCGAGCAGCTCGACAACCCTGAGCTCAGGGGAAAGCCTGTGGCGGTCGGGGGAAGCGGTCCGAGAAGTGTTGTTGCGGCCGCAAGCTATGAGGCACGAAAGTTCGGCGTCAGGTCGGCAATGCCTTCGGTAACGGCAAAAAAGCTTTGCCCGGACCTGGTCTTTGTGGGTCATCATTTCGACAGGTACACAGAAATATCAGGACAGGTTCATGAAATATTCCGGGGGTATACCGACCTCATAGAACCATTGTCTATCGATGAAGCATTCCTTGATGTTACTGATGATAAGCTGAAAATCGGGTCGGCAACAATAATTTCGGAGAAAATAAGGGATGAAATAAGACAAACTACCGGATTAACTGCATCCGCAGGCGTTTCCTTTAACAAGTTCCTGGCAAAGATCGCATCCGACATCAGGAAGCCGGACGGTTTATTTGTCATCGAACCGGATGATGCGGACAGGTTTATCGAAAACCTTAAGATCGAGAAGTTTTATGGCATCGGGAAGGTCACTGCCGAACGTATGCATAAGCTCGGTATTCACACCGGCGCCGACCTGAAGCGTTGGGATCTTGTTTCGCTTGTAAGAAATTTTGGCAAGTCAGGGGCATTTTTTTATGACATTGTACGAGGAAAGGATGACCGGCCTGTTGAGCCTGACTCAGAGAGGAAATCGATAGGCACTGAACTTACCTATGAAAAAGACCTTACAACAGGTTTTGAGGTAATTGCTGAACTATATAAGCTCGAGCAAGAGCTGATGGAAAGGATCGGACACACCGGAACAACTGGCAGGACTCTCACGCTTAAGATCAAGTTTTCTGATTTCAGACAGATAACGAGAAGCAGGACGCTGCAGCATTTCATTAGAGATTTCAAGTCGCTTCACAAAGAAGTGACAGGTATAAGGAAATCGCTTGATCTGTCAGGTTCAAGAATAAGACTTCTGGGCGTCACAATCTCGAATCTTGAAACCGAAGACAATGCCGACAGGCAGTTATACCTGTTTGAGGAATGAAAGTGCTCACTTCGACTCCGCTCAGTGAGCGACTTCGACTCCGCTCAGTGAGCGAGTTCGACTCCACTCAATGGGCGATCGAGCAATTCCTAGAACAATCCCTCTACTGTCAGGTACCTTTCACCGGTGTCGTAGTTGAAGGTCAGAACCTTTGAGCCGGGTTTGAATTCGCTTTGTTTCTGGTTCACAGCCGCAAGGACAGCTCCTGTTGAAATACCCACGAACATTCCTTCTTCCTTTGCTGCCTTTATGGCAAATTCGTATGATTCCTCCTTATTGACTGTAATTACACTGTCGATAAGATCTTTTCTTAGAATGCTGGGGATGAAACCTGCACCAAGACCCTGCAACGGGTGTGGCCCGGGGGCGCCGCCGCTTATCACCGGAGATAAGACAGGCTCAACGGCATATATCCTCAAACCAGGAAACTGTTTCTTGAGTATCTCCCCGCAGGCTGTAATGTGACCTCCGGTTCCTACGCCTGCAATTATATAATCGAGTCCTTCCGGGAAGTCCCTGAGTATCTCCGATGCCGTTGTGTTACGGTGAACCTCGGTGTTTGAAGGATTGTCGAACTGCATGGGCATCCATGAGCCAGGGATCTCATTCAGAAGGTCCCGTGCCCTCTGGATTGCCCCTTTCATTCCCAGTTCCCTGGGCGTGAGGTTCAGCTCTGCTCCAAGCGCTGACACTATCTTCCTTCTCTCAACAGACATCGATTCAGGCATAACGACAATGATCCTGTAGCCTTTCACCGCGGCAACCATGGCAAGTCCTATGCCGGTGTTGCCCGATGTAGGCTCTATTATTACGCTTCCTTTCTTCAGAATGCCTTTTCTTTCAGCATCTTCAATCATCGACAGAGCTATCCTGTCTTTAATGCTGGCACCCGGATTTGCCTTTTCCATCTTTATCCATACTTCAATGTCATTGCGGAAAAGCCTGTTGATCCTTACGTGCGGTGTGTTACCGATTGTTTCCAGGATTGAATTGTATTTCATTTTCGTTCGTTTAAATTGAAAAATTCACTGGTTCTTTGTACTGACTGTGATCCCTTACGACTATTTCACTCTTATGGTAAACAACCGAGAAGGGTGCAACGCTTTCGGTTAACCATACATTTCCGCCGATAACCGTATTTCTTCCGACAATTGTGTCACCCCCCAGTATTGTGCTTCCTGCATATAAAATTACATTGTCCTCGATGGTTGGATGACGCTTATTCGATGCTTTGTTCTTTGAAACGCTCAATGCGCCGAGTGTAACTCCCTGGTACATCTTGACCTTATGGCCAATCTTTGAAGTTTCACCAATCACAATCCCTGTTCCGTGATCAATTGAAAAAGGACAGCCTATGGAAGCTAAAGGATGGATGTCTATGCCAGTGCAGCTGTGTGCGTGTTCGGTTATCATCCTTGGAAGGAGATCGACTTTCATTTTTGCAAGGCAATGCGCAATCCTGTAACAGAAGATGGCGTAAAATCCGGGGTAAATCAAAACCACTTCAATAAGACTTTTTGCCGCAGGGTCGGAACTCAGGATAAATTCAGCATCTTTCAGGAGCTTTTTCCTGGTTTCCGGCAGTTTGTTAAAGAAATTTTCGATGATAAATTCCTTGTTATTCACAAGTTTTCCAAGAATTCCTTCCAGCAAATAACGTATGGTTTCATCCTCCTGAAGCGTATTTTCCGCTTCGAGATCATTCCCGACGGGAAAGAGTAAATCATAAACCCGGCCAATTAATTTGTCGACAGCCTTCAGATCCGGTATACTCACGCAGTCCTGTGTTTTATTGAACTAAACGTAAGACCGGTTGAAATGTTCAGTTCATGGACTTGCCGCTACTTTCCTCAGGCTTGTCCAATTCCCAGCTGATTCACCTCAGCAAGCAGCTCCTTCAGGTCACCTGCTGTTGTTACAGGGTTGATAATTGTTGTCCGCAGATAAAGCCTTCCTTCGAGCTCTGTTTGCACGATATAGAATGATCCACTTTCGACTATCTTTTTACGGATATTGGAATTGATCCTGTTTGCCGTCTCATCATCTGCTCCTTCAGGGACATACCTGAAGCATACTATGTTAGACTGTGGCTCGATGGCAGTTTCAATACGCTTCTCTTTCCCGATAAGTTCTGAAAATTCCTTTGCCAGCCCATATCTGCTTTCAATATACTCCTTATAATAATTACTGTAGTATTTCAAACCGGTGTATGCTATAATCCCGAGAGCGCTTTTTGTGCATTCAATTGTGCGTATCGCTGAATTGTACCAGACATTTGACTGTGATTTCTGAAACAGGTATGATGCTTTCTGGGCAAATGTTTCGAACGAACTTTCTGCATTTTTGAACATCACCATTGTATTGAGGGCAGGGAGCAGGAACATCTTGTGAAAGTCTATAACAACAGAATCTGCACGATCGATGCCGCTGACAAGATGCCTGTGCCTATCAGAAAAGAGGACTCCCATTCCATGCGCGCCGTCAACATGAAGCCACAGATCATGTTTTTCACAGAAATCCGCAATTCTGTTGAGATCATCATAAGATCCTGTGGCTGTGGAACATGAGCTTGCAGACACGCATATGATCTTTATCCCGCCTGCTTCAGCTTTCTTCATGGTATCCTCAAGGAGATCTGTCCGCATGCGGAACGACCTGTCATGCGGGACGGTGACGACCGAACTCTTCCCGAGGCCCATTATTCTTACATTCCTTCCAATGCTGTAGTGTGATTGTTCCGACATCATGTACCCGGGACGAAGATCATCCTTTACACCTTCTTCCCAGATGTTGTACTCTGTCTTTGCCTGCCTTGCTGCAAGCATGGCTGTGAGATTCCCCGCCGTTCCCCCATGTGTGAAAATGCCGTCATATCCATGCTTGTAGCCGATCATCGAGCCGAATTTCTTAACCACATTCCTCTCCATTGCCATGTTCACCGGGCCCATCTCATAGACAGCCGCGCCATTGTTCAGAAGGGTGGTGCAGAATTGAACGAGGGCTGAAAAGGGCAGGGGCGATGTTACCTGGTGGCCTATATAATGCGGGTGATGTATGTGGATTGAATTATCAATGATCCTTTTGAGATATTCATCAAATGGCTCTTTATCGTCTCCTGTCTGATCGAATGCAAATTGCTCTGAAAGCTTCTCCGGATCATTCAACGGCAGAACGGCCATTGGACTTCCTGTCAATGCTTTCTGAAGATAATCGGCCAGAAGATCGACGACTTTGTGGCCTTCATTTCTGAAATCAGCAGGATCAAACTCTATCGGAATCATTTGTTTCTTGGTCATATTTCATCAAATCAGGAAAAGGCCTGATCGGTCTGTAATTGTTAATTTTTTAACAAAGCAACTCCTGTTCAAGCATTTTAAAGAATTGCATTATGACAGGGTTTTTATCTTGTTTGTGAATTGTTATAGTTGTGTTCAGATCATGCTGGTCTTTAATCATTTGAGTGAGAATTTCCACAATTTCGGCCTCATCATTTTGACCTGTATTCAACTGTCTCTCATATTTCATGAAAAAATCATCGAGTACAATATATCTTCTCCGGTGTTTGTCGAAAATTTCCTTTTCTTCGCCGAACATCTGTTCGAAGTGAAGATATCTTTTCCCTGCATTTTCCCTTATTCTCAACCCTAGTTCACCCGGTGATATGCCCCTCAGCACATAGATTTCGATATACCTGTAAATTCCGGCATAGCCAAAGGCATCAAGGTCATCTGAAACCGAGAGAAGGGTATGTACGGATATTCCGGCGGGCTTTTTATAATCCTTGTTATCATGTTCCAGGATGGCACTCAGCAGTCCGGGAAAATCGGCTTCATTCAGCCTGTTCCCGGCAAGGAACCTCTTACAGAGTTCATAGCTGTGCCTGCCATGCCTTGGACCGTGGTCCACTGTCATGCCAAGATCGTGGATATATGATGCTATAAGGAGGCTTGGAACTATACGTGGGTCGTTGATCAGATCTTTTTCAGCAAGGATCAGGGTTAATTCTTTTGCAGTGTTCCAGACCCTTTTATGATGACCCAAATCGTGCGAGGGGAGTTTTTTTTCGTTAAAAATTGATATAAAATATTCCTCAAGGATCTGTTTAAACTGATTCTCAGCAGATGTTATTGGTCCGGTCAGATCCATAAAGTCAAAAAAAAAGCAAAAGTACGAGCCTTTTGCTTATGAACAGGAACAAAATGCAAAAATCATTTATCTATCATCGTTCTTGCCATGTCGAGTATAGTGGTATCGTCAATAGTTACAATACCGCCATCCGGACCCTGCTCATAGTGGATGCCCACGGTCTGGCCTTTGTCAAAATTTTTCCCTCCGAAGTAGTTTCTTACTGTTTCTTCATTCAGATCCAGCTTGTCTGCAATTTTTCTGATACTACCGGAGGGCAACGCGTCTTTTATTTTCCGGAGTTCGTTAAAAGTGATTGTTTTTGTCATGGCGTTTATTTTTAAGTGCGTTTATCCGTTTTTGAGGTTCATCTGTAAAGTTAAAACTAATTATTATCTAAAAAAATAAAATGAACCTGATTCCTGATTGTAAAACGTCCGGAAACAGGTTTTATTTGTTAAGAAATCTTTAAATATGGAAGTGAATTGATGAATTGACATTCATTGAGGATGAATTGCCTGTTTCAGACCCTGATCACAATTTGCCAATAAGTTCAAGGAACAGTTTTAATCCTTTCCTCTTTTCGTCGTTCAGGTTATAGTCGATATTCTCGGTGAGGTATTTCTTCAGCTCTCCATCCCGTATCCTGCCGGTCTTTCCAAACTTTTCAACCACGGCATCGATATTCATGACACCGGGTTTCAGAGCATTATTGAAGTCATTTATAAAATCAGGATCAAGAACCTTATTTGCTGTCCAGCAGGCAAAGACAAAAGGAAGTCCCGTGAACTGTTTCCATGCACCGGCAAGGTCGATGTTATGGCTGAACCTGTTTTCAAATTCGAAGCATTGGTCCCCGATCAGAACGGTTGCTTCCCCGTGTTTTATGCCCGCGAAGTCGAAACCTTTCGAGGTGTCAAGCCATCTGAAATCCCTATTCCAGAAGTTTGCCGCAAGCACCTTTACAAGTTTCACGGAGGAGCGCGACCTGTAATCAAGGTAGACAGTCTCGATTGCATCAAAGGGTGAATTGCTCAGTAACATCACTGTTCTGACGTTACCGTTAGCACCAATGCAGAAATCGCTTACAATATGGTATTCTTTCAGAAGCGGAAGAGCGCCTGCGGGCATCAGTCCAAGATCGGCTTTTCCTGTCATCAGTTTTTCGGCGCAATCGGCCGGATGATCGGTCTCGATTATGGCTTTTTCACCGAATCCGCTTTCATGGAGACCATAAATAAAAGGGTAGGTATTTGCGTATTTTACAGCTGAAATTCTGATCTTGTGCATGTTTTTTATTTCAACGTCTAAAATACTACATTTGTGCATATAGATTAACAACTCAACGCTCAATCTGATTACTGATAATGGAATTAAATTTTCTCACAGCCATATCTCCGCTCGATGGAAGATACAGGCAGAAAGTCGATGAACTTGATCTATACTTTTCCGAATTCGGACTGATCAGGTACAGGCTAATGGTGGAGATTGAATATTTCATTACGCTTTGTGATATTCCGCTCCCGCAGCTTGCTGATTTCAAAAAGGAAAATTATAAGACGCTGAGGGCTGTTTACGAGGATTTTGACATTGCCTC